>DNLG01000176.1 GCA_003488525.1 Bacteroidota bacterium
GCATTGCGGTCGAAGGCGGACATGGTCGAGCTCAGAAGTCGACCCTCGATAAAGGCCCGAACGGTAAAGTCACGCTTGATCACCATGAACTTCTCCGACTTCGGAATGTCAAGGATGAATTCCTTGCGGTACACGTTGTGTCCGGCCGCAACGATCTTATGAGGTCCGGCCTCCGAAAGCGTCTGCAGATACGAACCATCCTTGGAGTTCGATGAGATCGTCACGCGCTTACCGGACGGAGAATAGATGTGCAGCTTGCACCCGACCGGCTCACCGGTCACCGAGTCCTTGATGAACCCCTCGACGTTCAGGATCGCCTGCTGCGCGGTCAATGGAACGATGGCGGCCAGGGCAATGAGCAGAGTTGCAAGTAGTGAGAAACGACGTGGTGTACGCATATGATCAGGATTCCTTTGTTGACGAGAGAAATGAGGCGATCCCGGTACGGAAGTCCTCCGTCTGCCGAGCCATGGCATTCATAACGGTTGCATAGTGAAGTCCGGCATCCAGAGACATTCCATGGACGGCATTGAGCATCGCCTTGGTCATGCCCATTGCCGAAGCGCTGTTACGGGCCAGCTTACCTGCAATGCGCATCGTCTCTTCTTCGAGCGCATCATCATCGACCACGTACGATACCATGCCCAGACGCTGCGCTTCCTCGGCACCGATGTTCTCAGCGGTAAGCAGCAGTCGCCTGGCGCGCGTATCCCCGATCTTACGCATGAGGTAGACAAGGACGATGGCCGGTACGAAGCCGATGCGGACCTCGGAGTAGCCGAAAACCGAGCCCGATCGTGCGGCCACAATCACGTCACACACGGTCGCCAGTCCGCATCCGCCGGCAATGGCCGGACCATGCACCATGGCAACTACCGGCTTAGGACAGTCGACGATCGCCTGAAACATGTTCTTCAGCGACGTCGAGTCATCAACGTTCTCCAGCGGCGAGAGTTCGGAAATGCGCTGCAGGTACGAAAGATCGGCACCTGCGCAGAAGGCCGGACCCTCTCCGCGCAGAACGATCACCTTTACGGTCGAGTCATCGCGCATCTGCTCCACGGCACCATGTAGCGCCGCGATCAGTTCAGTGCTGAGTGCATTGCGCTTATCACCTCGATTCATCGTGATGGTGCCGATGCCGTCGCAGACAGACGTCAGGAGAATGCTCATGGGGCCAAAAATACGCCATGCCAAGCCCCCTGCCATGCAGGATTGGGCATTGGGCCACCGTTATCGAGCGATCACCAGGGGCCAGGAGCGTGTCAGATCGCCGCTGATCATGCGGATGTAGTACGCCCCGGAACCGAGAACGTCGATGCTGATCGGATGCAGGAAGGGGGCTCGAAATGGGAGTCGACCCAGCTCCTCGGCAAGCAATCGACGTCCGGTAACGTCGCAGATCTCGAAAACGAGCGGCAACTGCGGATAATCGGCGTAGATGGGAACATACACCACGCTGGAGGCGGGATTCGGGAAAACGGGGCCGGGCCCTGCAGCGGCGAAGAGAGTATCTGTTGGACGCTGACCCGATGCCCATGTGTTCTGTCCGAGTAGTGCTTCGATACTGGACATCGAGGTGTCGATCACGATCACCAGTCGGAACGACCGACGATGTCCCGGAGGAATGGGCGTGGCAAACCGCATCCCCGTCACCGTTGCCACGTCATTCACATCAGTGTACCGGAAGCGGTCCGGATCGCGCAGGATCTGGGTCTTCATCTCAGTCGTAAAACCACCATAGGTCGTCGTGTTATCGATGCCTGCCAGCAGGGGGCGACTGTCGCTGTAGGGCGATTCACAATACATGGCAACCATCGGCTGCTGCTGGCCCAGAGCCACGACGTATTGGAATGGACTGCCATTGTCACCACCATAGGTCCGGTTCTTCGCCGGCTGACGCCCCAGATCCCAATCATAGAACCACGCAACCGCCAGATCATGCAGAGCAGTATCACTTCGGTTTGTGATGGTACCATCGATACGAAGGACATTGCTTGCCGAGTCCAGTTCGACGCCCAGTTCAATCTCCACTCCAATACGAAGTGAGTCGGGTGCATCGGCATCGCTGACAATGCCGGACACATTTTGATGTCCGGAGAACCTTCGCACAGGACGGAAGTGATCGTTGTTGCGACGGATCGATCGAACAGCATCAACGGTGCGTCCGTTGGCATGGATCATCAAGCCCCCTTCATAGAGCTGGCCGCAGAAATCCTGAAAACGCAGCCCCTCACCCTGACCACGCTCGATATCGGTATTGCCGATGCGTCCGCGATCGCCGATGCTCACGCGCATGTCATTGTTAGCAAGCGTTGTGAACGCCGGAGAAGGGGTAACGGCATAGCTGTACCGTCTGCTGATGGTCACACCCGAGCGATCCGTTCCAAGAAGACGCATGTGCACGTATGCGGCTGTATCCGTTTCGGCAACCACCACGAAGTCCTGTACCGGCATGAAGAATCTCTCCCCGAGACCGATCTCACGCTGGACGATCGTACCTGCTGTGGACGTTGCACGGAGCGCGTCACGGCCCGCTCCGCTGATGCCCTCCACGCCGATGAGCTTCATCGTCCACGGAGCCAGCCGGTTGATAAGTCCAATGCGCGCCGAGAGCGTATCGCCGACGGTCCAGCGCTGCTGGCCGCTCTTGGCAATAAGTTCAATGGTGTCAACTTCGATCGATACCAGCGTATCCGGATGTGCGGTGACAGCCCTGAGGGCGTTGACGCGTCCGCGCGGTAGTTGCAGGGGGCTGATCTCTGCAGGAATATCCTTCCAGGGTGCTTCATCCACCGCATCTCTTACCATTGCGCAGGCCTCAAGCGGCCCGATTCGTGGGTATCGCGAGCGGACAAGTCCCACCAGAGCCGATGCGATCGGCGCTGATCCAGACGTACAGCAGAAACTTGCATACGCGCCATCATTAGACGTGCTCCAGCTGGAGTGTCCGGGAGCCATGACGTCAACGGTCGGTCCGCGGCCGGTCATGGCTATGACATTGTCAGCGGCATCGACCACGCCAACTCCGAGAACGCCTTTGTAGCTGGCAGGGTAGAAGGGAGACGCCGAGTAGTGGTTCCCGGCAGCTGCCACAACGGCCGTACCCCGCGCAATGGCATACGAGACAACGTCCTGGTCAATACACGACGGTGACTGGCTGCCCCATGAACAGTTGACAACGTCGAAGCCGTTGACGGCACAGTACATGATGGACTCGTATCCAAAGACGATGCCAGTGGTTCCGTTAGGCATCGTGCGCAGCGGAAACAGCTTGCACCTGCCGCCCACACCAGCGATGCCTTTGCCGTTATTGGCCGTAGCGCCACATGTTCCGGCTACGCTGGTGCCATGACCATTATTCGGGTTGAATGCATCTCCCGGCGAGGAGGCATCTTCCTTCCACGAGAAGTTGTAACCACGATGGTCATCGATAAATCCATTATCGTCATCGTCGATGGAATTGCCGGGGATCTCTGCGGTGCGCGTGAAGATCGCCTCGACGAGGTCCTCATGCTCGGTTCGAACGCCGCTGTCACTGATACCGATGATCACCGTGTCGCTTCCCGGCTCGATGTCCCACGCCGCGTAGACCTCAATGGTACGCAGAAGATCCTGACGCTGTCGTTCAGGGTCGTTGGGCTCGCCACACAACTCCATCACACACCACGGCGCGGCACACTCAATAGGTCCGCAACCCATCAACAGTCGGGCAATGATCTGCTCCGGTGGAACCTCTGGACGATCATAGCGAACTACGTATGAACGCAGCAGGCGTTCCTCGATCACAAGAGCCTCATTCAAACTCATCGGCCGATCCCTGTTCGGCCTGATGCCGTTGCGCTGCTGAAATGCCAGCGACTGCTCGAACGGCAGCACTCGACGTTCAATACTGAGACCCAGCTCGGCGAGAACGGCTTCGGCGCGTGATGCGTACTCAGGGGCGACCCGGATCTTGAGAACACCCTTGATCACCGGGTCAGGCCGATGCGGAAGCTCCGCCGGCCACACGTCAAACTGTGCAGAAGACGTTGTGACCACCAGTGCAAGAAGTACCGGTGTGAGCAGGCGAATGTTCATCGGAGAAACCGTAGGTGGCGGATTTGTCGGGTTGAAGAATCTTCGAGACGGAGCGTGTAGGCCCCCTGCTCAAGTGATGATGCATCAAACGTGATTTCGCTGCCGGAATGATGCGTCCAGACAAGGCGCTCCCGACCCAGCACGTCGATGACCGTGCAGCGCTGGACATTCTGCGTTCCACGTACGCGGGCCACATCTGTTACAGGATTGGGTGTCACGGCAAGATCAGGGGGCGCGTCAGCAGGCTCGCCCACCGATACCGGGGTGAGATACTCCCGCATCAGGTCGGCAGCGGAAAGTCCATCCCACGATGTAGCAATGACAACACGAAACGACCACGTCTGATCAACCTCAAGGGGCTTGGTGCGCCGCATACCCACAACGCCACAGATGTCTCCAACGGCAGGACTGAAGTTCTTACCGGCCGAGAGAAGTTGCACGCGATCACGATGCGTAAAGCCGTCCGTATCATCGATGATGGCGTTCAGCAGAACACCGCTCGACTGGGCAAGGTCGTCAGCGTCGTCACTCTGCACGGCCACACAAATGCCGCCCCTGTCGGACTGCTTGTAGATCAGCTGCGCTGCGGCGTTCGGCATGCGCATGGCCAGCGGAAGGGCAAGCTCACTCGGTTCGATCGTGTTATCTCTTCCGCCGGACGTTACATCCCAGTCGAGCAGATAGCCGGCAGCAATCGTGGCAAGTGCCGCCGTTCGTGGCGTCACATGTACGTTCCAGACGGTTATGGCTTTGCTCTGAAACGGGAAGCTGCATGTCTGGGTGATCTCAACCCCCATGGGCACCGATGCTGCCGCATCGGACATCCGACACGACTCGGGCTGAGGGGCAAGATCAAATGGCTTTGCGGCAACGAAGTCAGAGTTGTAGGGCGGATTGTTCTTGAACGCCGTTGCGGACCGTTCAGCACCATCGACAACGAAGAAGCCCCCTGGCGACATCAGCTGATAGAACGGCTTGCCGGCAAAGCCACTTCCCTGACGAGTAGGCTCGATGGAAGTATATCCAACCATGCCGTCATCGGACATCGAGTACACCAGCGAGTCATTTTCGAAACGGGCAATTGGTGCCGGCAACTCCAGATAGTAGAAGTCGAAGTCCTGATACGTCTCTCCGAGGAACTCTACCCGCATCAGACATGGGGCGGTGCCAATGGCATCGACCACAAAGGGAAAAGGCTTGGACAGGGCCGAGCCTGCCGTCGGGATCGTTGGCAGCTGGTCACGTTCCCGCAGCGGCCGCAGGCTCCAGCCGTTCGGCGCAATGACGCGGGGTTCTATCTCGGCCCATGCCGCAGCGAGATCATTGGCAATGTCGAACTCAAGAAGAATCGTATCGCCGACGCGGAACCGCGCCGGTGACATGCCGGACGATACAGACCTGCGCACCGACGCGATGCGCATCGCCGGATGGGAAAGGGGCTCGACGGTCACCGCACGAAACATGTTGAGTCGAGGAGAGATGACCTCTGCTACAGCGCTGTTGGCCGAGGTAATGTTATCGGCCGTGCGCCGAATGTGCGCTGCCACCTGACGCGCCGTCAGCTGCGGCCACCGGGACCGTACAACAGCGACCGCACCTGACACGAGCGGCGCCGCGAAGGACGTTCCGGATGTTCCGCTCGATGTGTAGTCGCTCAGTCCGGCTTCGCCACTATAGGTCGTGATGGCCATGTTACCAGGCGCCATGACGTCGGCATTCCCACCAAGAGCACTGGAGGAAATCACAAAGTCATCGGGTGTTGTCTCACCAACACCAAGCACGCCGGCGTACGAAGCGGGATAGTTCCGCTGCACATACGCCGATGACTGGTCGCCACCGTGGTTTCCCGCAGATGCAACGACAAGCACGTCCTTTGCAAGACAGAAGTCGATGACGGACTGATCGATGGCCGAGGCGGGCTTGACCGCGCCCCACGAGGCATTCACGACGGCGAAGCCACGTTCTGCCGCGTAGACCAGCGACTGGTAACCGAACTGAATGCCACCCTGGCGTCCGGCCACAGCCATCGGAAAAAACCGCGATTGCATGCCGGACGCGGCCATCCCCTTGGAGTTGTTGGTCGAGGCGGCTGCCAGGCCGGCTACCCGTGTGCCGTGATCAAAACTCGTCCGTACGCTCGTTTCTCCGCGCAACTGTGTCGCAGCAAAATTGAACCCGCGATGATCATCAATGTATCCGTTTCCATCATCATCGACCTCATTGTTGGGCACTTCTCGACTGTTCGTGGCGATGTTGCCCGAAAGGTCTTCATGACCCTGAAAGATCCCGTCGTCACTGATGCCGATCGTGATCGAGTCCGATCCTTTGAAGATCTCCCACGCCGTATCGAACCCGATCGTTCTGAGGTAGTCCTGCTGCGGCAGAAGCGGGTCATTGACTCCCGCATGCAGCTGATCAAGCGTCCATGGTTCGATGATCTCGATATCCTGTGGGAGGATCTTGCGAAGCAGACCTGCTGCTGACCGTACGCTGCGAGGCCCCTCAAAGGCGAGGGTAAATGTCCGCGTCAGGCGTTCTTCAGCGTCGAACAGGTCGCGTCGCTGCGCCGCGCGGGCGGGCGTCATCGAAGGCTCCGCCGAAGGGGCAACGGCTGCCTGGGATGAAAAGAATGTTGTCCGCTCCGGCGGAAGGAACTGGTGTACAACCGTGAAACCATCCGGTAGAATGCGCCCAAGCTCATCGGCCGACCGGAGCGCTGTCATCCGCACCAGAAGCCGGCCCGGGACAACCTGCAGGTTGTGACCGTTATACGTGACGGTCTCGGATGCGAATTCCTGACAGGTAGCGAGGCGAGGAACCGCACACAGCAATGCAAGCACGGCGACGTGGACAACGTTTAGGGCGAGAAGTTTGGGCATGGCCGGTGGTTTTAGCAGATTGAGTTTTTGTGCACTCCAACATGTCAGACCAGCAACAGTACATCGTCACGGCCCGCAAATGGCGTCCCCTCCGCTTCCATGACGTGGTGGGACAGGAGCATATTACAACAACCCTGAAAAACGCCATTGCCATGAAGAGGGTGCACCATGCCTACCTCTTCACGGGCCCGCGCGGCGTTGGAAAGACCACCTGTGCCCGAATCCTTGCAAGGGCTTTGAACTGCACGAATCCGACCGATCAGGAGCCATGTAACGCGTGCGAGAACTGCACG
The DNA here is from genome assembly GCA_003488525.1 of Bacteroidota bacterium. Taxonomy (GTDB): domain Bacteria; phylum Bacteroidota; class Ignavibacteria; order Kapaibacteriales; family Kapaibacteriaceae; genus UBA10438. The sequence goes on from DNLG01000176.1 coordinate 7,253, forward strand.
AACATGCTCGAGGGTCGAAACATGGACATCGTCGAGATCGACGGAGCGTCCAACAACAGCATCGACGACGTTCGCAAACTCCGCGATAACGTCAAGTACGCACCTGTATCGGGTGCGTACAAGATGTACATCATCGACGAAGTGCACATGCTCTCAAAGGGTGCGTTCAACGCGCTCCTCAAGCCACTTGAAGAGCCGCCGGAGCATGTGAAGTTCATCTTTGCGACGACTGAGATTCGCAAGGTTCCAGTCACGGTGCTCTCGCGCTGC
>DNLG01000015.1:0-3805 GCA_003488525.1 Bacteroidota bacterium
GGGGCAGGTGGGCATGCGCATCGACCTCGACAACGTACCCCTTCGTGAGGCCGATATGTCGGCCTACGAGATCATGCTCTCAGAGTCCCAGGAACGAATGCTCGTGGTGATTGAGAAGGGGAAGGAAGCAGCCGCCGCTGCGGTCTGTGCAAAGTGGGACGTGCCGTTTGTGTGCATCGGAGAAGTGACCGATGATGAGCACGTGAGCATCTTCCGCAAGGGACAACTCGTGGCACGCATTCCGGCCCAGTCTCTGGTTCTCGGTGGCGACGCGCCGGTATATGTACGGGAGCAGAAGCGCCCAGAGTACCTCGATGAACTTCATCGGCATGTCGACAACGGCCCCGTGATCGATGCGGCAGGATTCTCCGACGTGCTGCAACGTCTGCTTGCTTCACCAACGATCGCCAGCAAGCGATGGGTGTATGAACAGTATGATTCGCAGGTTGGCGACAACACTGTCATGCGAAGCAGCGGTGATGCTGCCGTACTGCGTATCAAGGAGCTGCCCGGCAAAGCCGTTGCAGTGACGACCGACTGTAACAGCCGATACGTGTACCTCAATCCATACCGCGGCGGACTTATCGCTGTTGCCGAGGCGGCGCGCAACTGCGTCTGCGTGGGCGCCGAACCGGTTGCCATTACCAACTGTCTGAATTTCGGTAATCCCTATGATCCGGAGGTGTATTACCAGTTTGCCGAGGCCATCCGCGGCATGGGCGACATGTGCCGCGCGCTCGAAACACCCGTCACAGGCGGCAATGTCAGCTTCCACAACGAATCCCAGAGCCATGCGGTCTTCCCGACACCGACCATCGGTATGCTGGGATTGATTGACGACGTCAGTACGATCGTCGGCAAGGGGTTCACCGCCGAGGGAGATGTAGTGGCGCTTCTTGGTTGGCACCGCAGCGAACTAGGAGGCTCGGAGTATCAGAAGGTTATCCAGGGTCGCATCACCGGTGACGCCCCTTGGATCGATATCAACGAAGAAGTGCGTCTTCAGAAGATCCTTCTTTCGGCCATACGCACGGGCATCGTCCGGGCTGCCCACGACTGTTCGGAAGGGGGCATTGCTGTTGCTGTAGCTGAAATGGCTATGTCCGGTCAGCACGGCGCGCAGTTAAACTGGCCATATGATCGTCATGCGGCAGACCTCTTCGGTGAGGCGCAGAGCCGCGTAGTGGTCACTCTTCGGCCAGACGCTTACGAGGCCTTTGAAGCAGCGTGCTTTGAGAGCAATGTGCCACTTGTCCGACTCGGTACCGTTGGCGGATCAAGTTTGACAATGTGGAACGGCTGCAGCGTCAGTGTCGATACTCTGCGCAGCGTCTATGAAGGGGCGCTTCCGTCGATAATGGCCAGCTGATCACCACGTCATCGAAAGCGCAGGGCGCTGGCCGGCCGCAGACGTGCTACGATCAGCATCGGGACTATCGAGGCGATCATACTTACGGCCAGGATCAGCAATCCCGACGTAACGATAATCCACGGGTCGAACCCCACCGGTAGATAGCTCACGTAGTAGATCCCACCATCAAGTGATATGGGTTTCCACGTGCGCTGGATGCCGATAAACGTCAGCGATACGAAAGCACCCAGCGTCAGGCCAATGATTGTGGTCGTCAGTGCCCGCAATCCAACAATAGCGGCAATACGCCACCAGGCCATGCCGAGCGTCGATAAGATTGCCATTGAGCGCGTCTTGGCAACAATGGCAAGAATAAGCGACGACACGACGGTGAAGACCGATACGATGGCGATCAGGCTCAGGATGACAGGAATCGGTTGCCGCTGCAACTCGATCCAGTTCCAGATCGAAGCAAGATGATCCCGATAGGTGAGCACCGAAATCCTGTCACGATACGTCGCAGCAACATGTTGCCGGATCAATGGTATCACCTCATCGCCGGTGCATGTGATCATCACCGATGAGCTTTGTGTCGGTCCCGAGCGCAGGATGTTTCGGGCATGACCTATCCCGGTAAGCAGAACGTGATCATCATAGGTTGCGATCCCACTTTTGAATACGCCACGAATGGTTTGACGGGAGATTGCCGGCCGGTCACCCTCGGCCGTTCGCGTTATCAGCGTGAGCGTGTCTCCTACGGAAGCTGCCAGACGATCGCGAAGTCCGCTGCCGATAAGCACGCCACCATCGGGTCGTGCCGTGCCCTCGATCACCACAGGACTGAATACGTCGGCCACCATGGCGCTGTCAAGCCCCGTGATCACTGCTCCATCGATCGCAGAAGCGTGACGAACAAGCGTTTCCTGACGCAGCACCGGACGTGTCGAGGTTACGCCGGGAATCTTCTCAATCGATTTCTGTAGCGGCCTCGCATCACCGAGCTGAAAGCCCGCGGATGACTGTACGGTAACGTACATACCGAAGCGCTGTGCAGTGGTCTGAATGATTTCAACGTATCCGGCAAGAATGCTCTGGGAAACGCACAACGCTATGAAGCCAAGACTGATGCTGAGGGTGGCAACTATTGATGTGAATCTCGCAAAGCCATCAGCGCGCAATGAGCGTGCGAAGCGCCGCGAGATCATCCACAGTAACATGATCGTCAGACGGTGAAGCCGCCGCCGGACTTCTTGCCATGAAGACCCGCATCAACGTACTGCTGCTGCAACAGCGACGGGGTAAATCGAGGCTCCTGGAAGAACTGTGTCCACTGCGATTTTGTAACGTCCAGATTGACGTCGACACCAATCAGGTCCATGAGTTCAAACGGCCCCATCTTAAACCCGATCCCCTTCATGAGTTCGTCGACCTGAGCTATCGACGCAGCCCCTTCCATGACAATGCGCTGCGACTCGTTGTAATAGTTGCGGGCAATTCGATTGACGATAAAGCCCGGGGCATCTGCCGCAACAACAGGAGTCTTACCGAGCCCCCTTGCAAAGGCAACACACGTTTCAACTACGCTCTGCGAGGTGCGAGGTCCCTTGATGACCTCGACAAGCTTCATGATATGCGCTGGATTGAAAAAATGCAGACCGACAAATCGTGAAGGGTCGACCAGAACACGCGCCAGAGAGGCGATACTGATGCTGGAGGTATTTGTTGCAAGAATCGCTGATGCAGAAACGATCTTTTCAAGTTCGCAAAAGAGCGCATGCTTGATGTCGACTCGTTCGGCTATGGCTTCGATAACGATGTCAGCGGAGGCAAGAGAAGGAAGCTCCGTGGAAGTGCTCATCGACGATACCGCCGAGGCATAGGATTCTTCCGAGAGCTTGCCTTTGTCAACGGCCTTGCGTAGCTGCTCTGCAATAGAGGTGCGTGCCGATTCAAGAGCCTGCTCCGACAGGTCACACAGAACGACGCTGTGTCCGCTGGTGAGACTGGCAATGGCAATGCCGCGTCCCATGGTTCCGGCACCGCAGATTCCGATGATCATGAGATGACTCCGAGTTCCTTACCGACAGCGCCGAATGCGGCGATGGCGCGGTCGAGGTGTTCGCGTGTATGAGCCGCGGAAACCTGTACGCGGATACGCGCCTTGCCCTTGGGGACGACCGGGAAGAAGAACCCGATGACGTAGATACCGTGATCGAGCAGTCGATCGGCCATCTTCTGCGCCAGCGGGGCATCGTAGAGCATCACGGGCGTGATCGGATGCGTACCCGGCACGATGTCGAATCCGAGTGCTGACATTCCACTTCTGAAGTATGTCGTGTTTTCTTCGAGCCGGTCACGAAGCTCTGTTGTCGAGCTCAGCAGGTCCATCACGGCGATGCCCGCACCAACGATCGACGGTGGCAGGGAATTCGAGAACAGATACGGGCGGGAACG
>DNLG01000015.1:3950-5249 GCA_003488525.1 Bacteroidota bacterium
TGACGGAGCATATCGATGATCGGCTGGCGAGCCGTGGTGAATCCTCCAATGCCCCCTCCAAGTGCCTTGCCAAGGGTTCCGGTGATGATGTCGACCCGGCCCATCACGCCGCAGTGTTCCACCACACCGCGTCCGTGCGAGCCCATGAATCCCATTGAGTGACATTCGTCCACCATTACCAGCGCCGAATACTGGTCAGCCAGATCACAGATCTTGTCAAGGGGCGCAATGGTACCATCCATCGAAAACACCGCATCAGTCACGATCAGGATCGACCGGGCTCCATCGGCACGTGCCTGGCGAAGCTGTGCGTCGAGGTCATCCATATTGCACGATTCGTAGCGGTAGCGCTTGGCCTTGCACAGGCGCACGCCGTCGATGATTGACGCGTGATTCAGCGAGTCGGAAACGATCGCATCTTCCTCTCCTAAAAGAGGTTCAAACACTCCTCCATTGGCATCAAAGCAGGCAGCATAGAGTATCGTGTCATCTGTGCCACAGAACTCGGCGATCTTCTTCTCCAGATCCTTGTGAATGTCCTGCGTGCCACAGATGAATCGCACACTCGACATTCCGAAGCCATGAGAATCCAGGTACTGCTTGGCAGCTTCGATCACTGACGGATGGGATGAGAGTCCGAGATAGTTGTTCGCACAGAAATTGAGCACCGGCTCGCTGCGGCCCTGGACGTAGATCTCCGGTCCCTGATGAGAGGTAATGATCCGTTCGCGTTTGTACAGGCCCGCTTGGTCGATCGATTCGAGTTCGTTGGTAAGGCGCGAAAGAAACGCTGCATCCATGAAAATCTGCTCCGGTGGGTGATTCGTTGCCGGCAAATATCGGTCGTAAATTGCGGAACTCTGCAAGCACGTAAAACGATGTACGTCTTGGCCACAGGACGTTGTGACTTTTTCATCAAAACCGGGTTCTTCTGTACATGCGTAACTACAGACACACCATACTGGCATTGTTGTGCACAGTTTCTCTTCTTCCGATGAACCTGTTCGGGCAGGGCAAGTTTGAGGAGGCACGTGTGCAGTATCAGGGTATGCTGGAGCGGCCCGGCAGTGACGGAAAGCAGAAGATCAGCAAGCAGTTCCGCCGCTGGGAGTGGTTCTGGCAGGGACGGCTGCAGGAGGACGGGACATTCCCAACACCGGCGATGTACCTGCAAGAGCTGCGTAAGGTCAGCCAGCAAAAGGGTGTCGAAGACGCTCAATCTGTTAAGACGTGGAAGGAGCTTGGTCCGATCGCGCCAGACATGCCATCGGCGATGGCTTCCTGGAATGGCATTGGCCG
>DNLG01000015.1:5581-6968 GCA_003488525.1 Bacteroidota bacterium
GGTGACGTCAACGGTTCGATTGCCGGACAGCTTTCGAGGTATAACGGCTTCACCTATGGCATCATCAAGTCTACGGACGGCGGAAACACGTGGTCGTTGACGGGACTGTCGAGTGATCCGGCTGAGAATGACCTCATCGGTCGGCTTTGGGTAGACCCTGCTAATCCCAACATTGTTGTTGCAGCATCCTATGGTGGCATCTACCGTACGACCAATGGCGGAACTAGCTGGACGCGGACGGCTTCGGGAATCTTTCGAGAAGTAATCCAAAATCCCGTTTCGACCGTTACCCTCTATGCGGCGACGTATGCCATGAATGGTGGAGCGTCGATTCACCGAAGTACTGATGCTGGGGTTACGTGGAGTATGATGTACACGATTCCGGAGGCGAACCGCATACGACTTGCCGTTACCAAGGCCAATCAAAACGTTGTGGTTGCCTTGGCGTCGAATTTCCAGACACAGGGCTTTGAGGGTCTGTACAAATCGACCGACGCCGGAACGAGTTTTTCTGAGCTACGCACGAGTCTCAACCTCTTGGGTTGGTCCGCCTCCGGCAATGACCGCGGCGGGCAGGGGTTTTACGATCTGGCATGTGAGGTTTCACCAACGAATGCCAATCACATCTACGTTGGCGGGGTCAACATCTGGCGCACCACAACAAACGGATCGACATGGGAGCTGTCTGCACATTGGACCGGCGACAGGGGTGCTCCGTACGTGCATGCTGATCAGCACTTCTTCAAGTTCCATCCTTCTCGTACACACCTGTTTGCAACGCACGATGGTGGAATTGCCCGCTCAACCGACGGGGGAGTGACTTGGAGGGATGTCTCACGCGGAATGGCGATACAGCAGTACTACGGGCTGGCCGTATCGAACAGCAATCCAGCGCTAACCATAGCCGGAGCGCAGGACAATGGAACCGCTCTTTCGAAGAACAGTGGTGCGTCCTTTGTGCATACGCTCGACGGAGACGGAATGCTCGGAGGGATCGATGCAGTGAACCCGAGTATCATGTACGGAAGTCAGTACTACGGCAACTTCTGGAGGACGTCGAACGGGGGATCGTCCTGGTCGTTCATCTCCAGCGAGAATCTGCGTGCGGAGTCCGGTTCATGGGTTGCTCCGATTGCGGTCGACCCGAGGCTTTCGAATACCGTTTACGTTGGATATCGACAGATCTGGAAGAGCACCACTGCCGGGGCCACATGGGACCGCATCTCGAATATTCCTACGGGGTCTTCGATGCGCGTCATTGCCGTTGCACCATCGAATCCGAATTATATCTACGTGGCTTACAACACGACGCTGCACTTTACCAGTAACGGTGGTCAGTCCTGGCAGCAGCAGCCCGGGATCACAGGCTTCATCATGGGAGTAGACG
>DNLG01000015.1:7134-7838 GCA_003488525.1 Bacteroidota bacterium
GTGCCGTGCAATAGTGTTGTTTACCAGAAGGGTACCGCCAGCAATAGGATCTTCGCCGGAACGGACATCGGTGTTTTCGTCATGGACGAAGGCACGAACTTCTGGCAGTCGTATGGCAGAGGGCTGCCACCGGTGATCGTTACCGGTATGCGCTTGCTGCCGTCGTCGAACGCACTTCGCATCTCCACCTACGGCAGAGGCATCTGGGAGATTGACGTCGCGCAATGTGCTGCTACAAGACCAACAATTACCGCGGTCACAAAGACCACGATCTGCGCCGGGGACTCCGTCGTTCTTGAAGCTAATGCGGGGTATGCCGCTTATCGCTGGTCGAACGGTGACACAACACGGCGCATTGTTCTGAACAACAGTACGCAGACGGGAGTCTATCAGGTCGGAGTGGAAGATTCGAAAGGATGCCGTGCTATCTCGTCATCTCTGACTGTGACGATCAACAAGCTGCCATCAAAGCCCCTTGTCACAAAGATCGCTCGCGACACACTGCGGTCGTCAGCATTTGGTGGTGTTTCGAAATTCCAGTGGTTCAAGGACGATGTGGCCATTGCCGGTGCAACGAGTCGCAATCTGCCGGTCACGCAAAGCGGCACCTACAGGGTTATGGATTCCGATGCGTCATGTTCAAACACATCCGATGGGTTCAATTTCACGTATGAGCCTGCTACCAGTGTCGATGAGCAGGAATC
>DNLG01000167.1:0-2539 GCA_003488525.1 Bacteroidota bacterium
TGATCAAATGCTGCGACCCTACTGTTTAATGAAACTGCATCCTTCGCTGCCACGGCGAACGATGTATATGCCTGCGGGAAGATCGGCAGTGCTGAGGCTGACAAGGGGCTTTCCGGCAATGTCGCCAACGCGCCGTACAACAGTACCGCGAATGTCCATGATGAGCAACTCATCAGGCGTGGAGTTCCCCGAGGTGATGGTTACACCATCATAAACGGGGTTAGGATACGCTACCATCGTCGACACCTCTGCTGCAGCGGCAACAGACGTCGTGGTGTCCCTACGGATCATGAATGCTCTCCAGTCACTCCACTCGCCCCATCCCGAGGCATTCATCGCCTGCACGCGCCAGCGATGCCAGAGATTCACCACCACAGACGGAAGCACGGACTCTCGCCCGATGGAGCTGGAATCAACATACGCGAGCATCGTATCGCGGTAGACCTCCACACGATACTTCGTGACGTCGGCCTCGGATGACGTCCACGTAAGCTTGATGCTTCCGGAATCGAGTCGGGCACTATCCGACGGTGACGTAAGGCGAACCTTTGTCGGCACCGGCAGGTAGCGAAGCTGACGGTATGAACTCCACATACCCCATCCCGAAAGGTTCCTTGCACGTACACGCCACCGAAGAGAAGACCTGCCGACGAGGTCTCTCGCAACCACTGTTGTGTCTCTCACCAGTGAATCGCTCAGCATCAGTGTTCCGTTCGTGAGCATTTCAACATGGTATCGCTCGATCTGTGGGGTCGATCGATTCCAGACGAGCGTGGCCGTATCAACGGCGACCTGCTCGGAATCCGACGGCAGAACAAGCTGCACCTGATCCGGGAATGGAACCGTCATCATCGTCCACATCGGACTCCACTCGCCCCATCCGGAAGTGTTGCGTGCCGTAACACGCCACATGTAGATCCGCGCCGGCAGAAGCGCACGCGTGCAGGTGGTATCGGTCACTACCGTATCAAGAACTGGCGCACCCGTTGGCGTGACGATGACCAGGCGGTAGTCCGCTGCGTCGGGCTGACTCTTGCGCCAGCGAAGTGTGGGCGAATTGGTCTGCAACTGTTCGTTGTTCAGAGGCGCACGCAGCTGTACGGCATCCGGAAACGGCACCGTCCGAAACGTCCGGGAATCACTCCACTCGCCCCAACCCACGTTGTTGCGTGCTCGCACACGCCACCAGATCTGACTTGCCGGTGCAAGGTCCTTCACTGTGCAGAGAGTGTCCTTTCGCGCCGTATCTGAAAAAATGATGGAGCCGTTTCTCACCAGCTCGACATGGTAGGCTGTAACCGACGCGTCTGAAGCGCGCCAGCGGAGCTGAACTTCATTCAATCGCAACTGCTCATTTGATGATGGGGCAAGTAGCACCACCTTCTGCGGAGCGGGAGGGGGCGGAGCAGTAAAGAGAGACTCATAGACGTCAGCATAGTCGTAGCGCCCACGGTTCACGGTTGTTGCGTCCCAGTTGATCGACCACGTCATCATACCCCGCAGATCGGTATACCCACCAGAGGTTGCCAGCGTATAGGTGCCTGGCTTTGGTCCCTTGCCGAGCAGATACTTTATGGCCGACGAGATGGTTGCCGAGTCCACATAGCCCCCTCCGGCAGCATCGACGCATGCAGGCAGACCCACGGCAACCTTTGACGCCGGAATACCGGCAAACGCACCGCCCTGTGTTGTGAATCCCTTGATCACCGCTTCGGTCATCGCCACAATGAAGTCGGCCGTTCCCTGGGCATAGACGTTGCGGTCGATCCCGTACATCGTACCGCTGTTGTACAGCTGCACATGGATCAGGTCAAGCGAATCGCGCAGTGCGTCGACGATCGGCAGATAGCCGCCCCAGATGTTACCGTAGCCCGACTGACCCCCTTGGATGTAGGCCGTTTCGGGTGCAAATGTCAACAGTAGTTTTCGTCCGAAGTCCGTACGATACTGCGCCATGATCGACCGTATCGCTTCGATCAGATGTTTCTGTGCCGCCGCCTGGGGGTTTGAGATCGTGCCGCCGTTGACGAGGATGGAGGCACCGTGTTCAATGTCAATGTCCATGCCGTCGAACCCAAATGTTTTCAGGAGGTTCGACATCGACGTCACAAACGCGTCACGGTTCTGCGTTGTGGTAAGATCCACCGATGCTGTTGCGCCCCCTACACTCAGGATCACTTTCTTACCTGCTGCCTGTGCCCGCTGGATCCTCGTGATGAACTCCTGGTTCGTTCCCCTGTCTGGCACGAACGTCATCGTCATATCCGTGTTCGACACGGGGATCGCAAATGCCACCGTAATGACGTTGTAGCGGGCGTCCACCGAATCGATCCAGCGATACGGCGCATTGACATCGTTCCAGTTATGCCAGTAGCCGACCAGCGCAGGGGTGGGTAGCTGGGCATGGAGAAAGGGGCTCCATGCGGCGAGAACTGCAACCAGGAGAAGACGGCCTGACCATAAACATTTCATGATTATCCCCGTTGACACCATACCTTGGTGCCGAAAATAGAGCCATATTCTCGAATGAAGTCTCTCA
>DNLG01000167.1:2745-4207 GCA_003488525.1 Bacteroidota bacterium
GGGAGTTCTGGATTGCCATACCTCAGAATGAAGTTGAAAGTCACCCAACCGAGAGGATAGAGATTCATGTACTGTCGACACTGCCGTGTAGCGTTACGGTGACGGATTTCAATTCAAGAACAACCCGTACATACTCACTTGCTGCCAATGAGGACCGAGTATTGAGCGATGCACGCGGCGATGTCTCATGGGCCTCCGAGGTCGTCGAGGCCGAAGTCGCCGTGCCCAAGGGTATTCGTGTGCAGGCCAGCGCGCCGATATCGGTGTTCGTTCTGAACTCCAAGCAATACTCGCATGATGGTTACCGTGCACTTCCTATTCATACATGGGGACGCGAGTACATCCCGGTTAGCTACTACGATTTCAAGGAATTCGCTGAATGGGGCGGGGGCTTTGTGGTGGTAGCCGCCGAGCCGACGACCGTCGAGATCCTACTTCGGGGAACCGGCGAAGGTGATGCAACGACAATGGGTGGCAGGAAGATCAACACCAATCAGCCATTCACGATCTCGCTTGACTCCGGCGAAGTGTACATAGTGCGGGGCGACGGGAAAACCCGTGGAATGTTCGATCTGTCCGGCTCGCGCATTCGATCCGACAGACCGGTTGGTGTGCTCTCGTTTCATATGAAGACATCCATGCCGAACCTTCTCAACGGTGGAGGTCGACAGCATCTCGTCGAAATGTCTCAGCCCGTATCTACCTGGGGCAAGACGGCAGCTTCCGTCGAGTTTACACGTTTACAGGCCAAAGGTCCCGGCTCCGGCGATGTGTTCCGTGTAATGTCGAGCGAGCCAGGGACCAAGTGGTCCGTCACAAGTTTCGACCCGGTGTCGAAGAAGATCAAGTCTCGTGATGGAGGTACCTTACTGAAGGCCGGGGACTTCGCCGACCTCTCACAGAGTACCCAACCAACGGCCCTGATCTCCGGGTTTTCGCTGTGGGAAGCCGATAAACCGATTCGCGTGGTCCAGTACGCCACGTCCTGGATGTGGGACTACAACACCAACCTGGATCCGTTTATGGTCGAGGTTCCGTCGCTGAACGCCGCCGTCCAGCAAGCAGTCTTTTCAACTTCATCGAACCCTCGCTTTACAACGCACATCGCATCGCTCGTTGTGCGGGCAGATCCGTCCTCCGCCACATATACATCTGATCTCGAATCGCTCACACTTGATGATATACCCCTCTGGAAACATCCTCAGGCACGCATCCCTGGTCTAAAGTCTAATCTTGTGCAGGGCGACCTGCACTTCGTGTCGGTCGAGGTGCCTTCCAATGGCAAGCCCCATGTCATCCGTAGCAATGGCAGAGTTTCTTTCTCCGGTTACGTCGTCGGTTCGGCTGCTGACGAGGCCTTCGGATGGCCCGTCGCGGGCTCGGTGCGACCTTCGAATCTTACGGACAACCAGCCACCGTCGTTGAAGGTGATCGCCGATTGTCATCTTGCCTCAGTGAGCGC
>DNLG01000167.1:4461-7919 GCA_003488525.1 Bacteroidota bacterium
GCCGAGTTCTACATTGTCTTCAGGGATTCTACCCGTCCGTCCCGATGCGTGTTCTATGTTCAGGATTGGGCCGACAACATCACGATCGACAGTGTATCGTACAATCCTGTCGGAAGTATCGACACCATGCCACCGCTGATACGTCGAGTCGATACAACCGTCACGTCCTGGACGTTTCAGGTAACCGACGAGCGCAACATTCCGCCGCAGCCCCTTCCCTGCCCAACGGTAACACCACAGATTGAAAGCGGACTGCAATCGATCGAACTCCTGGCCTCAGCAGCTAGTCGAAACATCGGACTTGTGCGGCTCGATTCTCTTTCCAAAGACAGCCTGCGCCCAACGTTACGTGCTCGTTTCCGATGTTTCGTAGCAGACCCCAAAAGTGATGCGCAGGGGGTGTTTGAGGTGGTAGATCATCGTGGTAACCGTTCACGTGACAGTGTGAGGTATTCTGCGCCGACGTCCATTGCAACCGAAGATGCTCACCGGCTGCGAAGTTGGTATGACGGCTCTTCCCTGCATGTCGAATGCCCGGACGATTTTCCGATGTGGCGTGTCTCCATCACAGATCTGACAGGCCGAGTAATTGCAACCGATGTTGGCACAACACCGCATCGAACCATTCCGATGAATCTTTCCTGCGGCGTATATCTCGTAGTGATTCAATCGGAACAAACTGCAGTGTCAGCATCATTTGTCGTCTGGCACTAAGAAGCCCCTTTATGTTTCGATAACTTGTCGGAAAACTCTTCGCGGCAGTAGATTTCGTTGATGAACATCCTCTTTCTTTGCACGGGAAACTCGTGCAGGTCCCAAATGGCTGAAGGATGGGCACGCGCCCTGGCACCCGACAGGTATCACATCTATTCGGCTGGAGTCGAAGCCCACGGCCTCAATCCGCTTGCGATCAAGGTCATGCATGAATCTGGCATCGATATCTCCACGCACTCGTCACAGGTTGTTGATGAACTCAACGGGGTCGATTGGGACATCGTCGTGACCGTGTGTGATTCCGCCCGCGAGCGTTGTCCATACCTGCCGGGCACGCACCGCCTGATCCACCACAGCTTCGACGATCCGCCGCGGCTTTCTGCCGGCCTCCCCCACGAGGAAGCGCTCGTGGTCTATCGTCGCGTGCGCGACGAGATCAAAGAGTTCGTGCAGGAGCTTATCAACGAGACACAGCACGGGCAGAACGCATGAGCATCATTGACTCCTACCTCTCCGTCTGGATCATCGCCGCCATGGTTGTTGGCGTTGCCCTCGGTGCCGTCGTACCCGAATTCCCGGCCATGCTCGAGTCCATGCAGTCGGGCACGACGAACATCCCGCTGGCCATCGGCCTGATCCTGATGATGTATCCGCCCCTTGCCAAGGTTCGATACGAAAAGATGGGCGAGGCGTTCCGCGATCGCAAGGTGCTCTTTCTTTCGCTCGTGCAGAACTGGCTGATCGGACCGGTGCTGATGTTCGGGCTTGCCATCCTGCTTCTGCCGGACAAGCCCGAGTACGTGCAGGGGCTGATCATGATCGGCCTTGCCCGGTGCATCGCCATGGTGATTGTTTGGAACGATCTAGCCTGCGGTGACCGGGAGTATGCGGCCGGCCTTGTGGCGTTCAACAGTCTCTTCCAGGTGGTGTTCTACAGTCTCTACGCATGGTTCTTCATGACGTGGCTGCCGCCGCTGATCGGCCTGACCGGCGTGGAGGTGAACATCTCCATGTGGCAGATCGCCGAGAGCGTTGCGATCTATCTCGGCGTTCCGTTGGCCGGCGGCTACCTTACACGACGGGTGCTCACCGCGTCGAAGGGGGCTGAGTGGTACGACTCCACCTTCGCACCACGCATCGGACGCATAACGCTGTTCGCCCTGCTCGGCACGATCATCATCATGTTCAGCATGAAGGCCACGAGCATCATTGCACTTCCGCTGGACGCGGTGCGAATCGCCATTCCGCTGACGCTGTACTTCATCATCATGTTTGCCGTAAGCTGGTGGATGAGTCGGCGCATGGGTACGGACTACGAGCGCACTACCACGCTCTCGTTCACGGCCGCCTCCAACAACTTCGAGCTGGCCATCGCCGTGGCCATCGCTGTGTTTGGCCTTTCGTCCGACCAGGCCTTTGCCGCCGTGATCGGCCCCCTGATCGAGGTCCCGGTCATGCTCGCCCTGGTAAAAGTGGCCCTGAAGCGACGCTAAAGACCCCCAAACCCCGCAAAATGGCAACCCTGTTGCCATAATGCGTTGTAAAATGGCATTAGAGTTGCCATATTGCGGCATGCCTAGTGGTCGAAATCGGCAGTTATTGCCATCGGAACAGTCGTTCTTTCTGCTCGGACCGCGTGGGACCGGAAAGACCTATTGGGTCCGGTCCACCTTTCCCGAAGCTCTCTATGTGAGCCTTCTTGACCCCGTGGTGTATCGCCATCTTGCAGCACGTCCGGAGCATTTACGGGAGCTTGCATCCGTCATTCCGGATGACGGAACGATCGTCATTGATGAGATCCAGAAGCTTCCCATTCTTCTGGAGGTGGTCCACGCGCTGATCAGCGAGGGCCGGCGTATTCGATTTGTCCTTACTGGGTCGAGTGCGCGCAAACTCCGGCGAGGTAACGTGAACCTTCTCGGTGGACGTGCACTCCAACTGCACATGCACCCATATATCGCCTCGGAACTCGGAGATGACTTCTCCCTTGAACGGGCATTGACGTGTGGGCTCGTTCCCCTTGTTGTCGAATCACCAACGCCCGAGGAAACTCTAAGGGCCTACGCGTCGCTGTACATTCAGCAAGAAGTCTTTGCCGAAGGTCTCACGAGAAGCGATGAACAGTTCGCGCGCTTCCTCGAGGCGATCTCCTTTTCCCATGGCGAGATACTGACCGTTACCAATGTCGCCAGAGACTGTGCCGTCAAACGCAAGACCGTCGAGAACTACGTTGAGACCCTCGAAGATTTGCTGTTGGCCTATCGTGTGCCCGTGTTTGCTCACCATGCCAAACGTGATCTCGTTTCTCATCCCAAGTTCTACTTCTTCGATGCGGGAATGTTCCGCACGCTACGTCCCACCGGCCCCCTTGATGATCTTTCATCGATCCAGGGTCATGCGCTGGAGGGACTTGTTGCACAGCACCTAAAGGCATTCTGTGACTACGCACGGGACGGCCGCAAACTCTACTACTGGAGGACACGCTCCGGTGCTGAGGTCGACTTCATTGTCTATGGACCAACGACGTTCGATGCGATCGAGGTGAAGAACACAAGCGTGGTCCGACCCGAACATCTTCGGTCACTCAATGAGTTCGTTAAACTCTACCCGCAGGCAATCGCAACGCTTCTCTACCGCGGCAAGGAACGATTCATCCGCGGCAACGTCCGTATTGAACCGGTCGATACGTGGCTGAAACAGCTGCGGTAATTCTCTCCCCCGGGCGGTCCTTCGCGGCATCGCCA
>DNLG01000167.1:8199-9338 GCA_003488525.1 Bacteroidota bacterium
GGGTGGAATTGCTCCCACGAATGCAGGTACTCCTGATAGGCCTGTACACGGTATAGCTTCAGGCCTTTAAGATCACCCTCAAAGCACAGGCCACTGAGGCTCCATACGGAACCGGTAATATCATCACTCATGGATGTGGAATCACGAAGCGCAAAGCGAAGCTTCTCCATGGATTTGCGATTACCGTAAAACGCTCTGAAGGCATGGAAGCTCTTGTTGTCCGGTTCGATCGTCAGCACGATCGGCATCCCGTCCACATCATCCGTGATGATACGCTTGCGCACAAGATCGTTCCAGTCATAGGTACGCTTTGCATCTTCAATGATCACACCGATCACCCACGACTTACGCTGCCATGATGCCGAATCACGTCTCGTAAGGTCACCCTTGGAACGTCCTGATTCGTAGTTCGTCATGTAGCCATACTGCTCTGCGAAGTTCGGATCCGGCTGCATGACCTTGCTGTTTGGATGCTCGCTCATCCATGCAGCCAATGACATCTGCTGCGATGGAATGGTCTCGAGGGTCTTTCCCTGCAGGGGTCCTGCAATGCACTCACCCGTTGCCTGACGCCACCAGCTCTTTGTGGTGGCATCTTCGAACATGGCGTTGAAGTGGTCCATCCCAACCAGACGGAACACCTCGGTCTTTCCATCCACCAGAAGACTGTAGACACGTCCCGTGCGGCACACCGTGCAGTACGTCACCAGCACCGGCTGGCCCCCTACCGTGTCGCGCACCTGATGGTGATACCCAAGGAACTGGATCGGATAGGCCGCCGCTTCACCGTTGATCACGATGCCCATCACAATCTTTTCAGCCTGTGCACTGTCGAGCGCGGCCACCCGGAACCGCTTGACGATCGGCTCCCGGAACATGCTCTCGGCCGTCATCTGCGTGCTGATGCCGAAGTACATGAGCGCGTAGATCGCCAGAAACACTCCCAGCCAGATCTTCCGCACCTTCTGCTGCGTGCGCACGCGGTGCCAGATCAGTCCACCGATCGACCCCAGAAGCACAAGCCGAATGATAACAGCGTAACGGTCAAGCCCGTACGCCAGTTGCACAAGGTCGAGATCCTGACTGCCGGGAAACGGCATCACGAGGTAGACACGGGCGATCTCTTGCAGGAAGAGGAG
>DNLG01000167.1:9520-9659 GCA_003488525.1 Bacteroidota bacterium
AGGGGCATGAGGACGGAATTACGGAGTTACGGAGTTACAGAATTACGGAGTTACGGAGTTACAGAGTTACGGAGGTACGGAGTTACGGTCATTCGTCATCGCTCATTCGTCATTCGTCATTCGTCATCGGTCATTCGTC
>DNLG01000046.1:0-2517 GCA_003488525.1 Bacteroidota bacterium
GTTTCCGGTCGTGTCAGAGTGATCGGTCGTGTCGGTGTGATTCGTGGTGTCGGTCTGACCCGTCGTGTCGCGGCCATCATCCCCGTCGCGGCGATGGAACGGACCCTCGGGAAAGTCGGCGCAGGAGGCAACCAGGAGTACAACGGCAATGGCTACCGAGCTCAGAGCAAGGCGGTTCTGCATGGTTCTTTTGCGTTTTTGTGGGGAAAGGTCGTGTTGTTTCTGCCAGCGATTCCTAAAAATATCCCCCCACGCCAAAAAACGTTACATGTCTGCGAAAAACAGACTCAGCATCACCAGCGTACGACGCGCATCCGCCTCCTGAACCAGCCGGGCATCAAGCAGGCGCTGCCGAAGATGCCGCTCGGCTTCGGTATCACCTACGTCACGACTGATGCTCACGAGTGCCTCAAGCCACTGCTCATGGCAGATCCATTCGGTTTCTTGGCGACGCAGGGATTCAAGATGACCGGCACATCGGTCATACACCGAGACAGTTTGTGGTGTCATGATTTTCGCAGGTATTGGTTGGAGGAAGGGGCTTTTCCCTTCCATGTGCCTCCTGCGGCAGTAAACGTGACACGTCAGCGAATGCTGATCAGCGCTGTGCCCGGTGGGACGGGTCGGACGTGGACGCCCGGAGCGAGTGCTTCCTCAGGTATTGCACCCAGAAAACGTCCGAGCAAATCGTACGCATCGATGGCTACTCGGCGCTCTGTTTCAACGTGCAGCACAACACGATCGGCCAGGACATCCAGAAGGTAGGTAAGCCCCCTGTCACGAGGAAGATCGGACACCGAAAGCGGACCGTCCTCGAGTCGACCCCGAGGCGTGAGCGTCTTACCGGCCAGACCCGGATGATCCGGACCATACCGGTAGATCTTGAACACCATGTTGTTGCGGGGTGTCTGACCCTGCGGCGTCACGCCCGCCATTCCAATCGGGTTGATGTACCGCCAAACTTCGTCGCCGTCCGGGGTGGACTCAACAAATGTCCCGGATGGTCCAACACACGACAGCACGTTTCCATTCGGAAGGGGCGTGGCGCCACTGATATTCTGTCCGTAGAACTGGTTCGACAGCTTCTTCGGGAAAAGCACTGTGGGTGCCATGGGTTCATACGCACCAGAGGCCGATCGCCGATAGGTTCCGTCTTCATTGCGCGGAAGCTCGATCACATCGACCGATGAGGCATTACCGCCGAAGCGGCCGTTACCATTGTTGAAGATCATCACATAGCGGTCATCTTCCATCCATCGCGCATCATGCTGACCAAAGAGCACTTGTTGCTGTGGCGTGCCCGACTTGTAATTCTGCGGGTTGCCGTATCGATAGACGATATCTCCGGTCCTGCGGGAAATGATCCAGATCTCATGAAGATTATGGATGCTGATCATCACCTCGTCGCGTTTGGCATTGTATCGTACCGAGTTCGCATGCAACCAGTCCGACCGTGTGCCACCGGAATTGATATCGATGCGCTGCGGATTCTCGGAGATCACTCCAAAGTTTGGCTTCGACGCATCCACGTTCTGGACCATGTGGTCCCACGAAGACCATGACCACACCACTTCGCCTGAGCTAGGACCGGTGCGGCGGACTTCGATCACTCGCTCTGACCACAGGGCGTTCTCCGTAAGGCGCGTGGTGGTACGTCCGGCAGCGAATGCCTCATCACGGGTGTGACTCTCCCAGACCAGCATAAGGATGTTGCCATTGGGTAGGATCTCCACATCGTGATGGGACCGAGCCGTCTGCGACAGGTGCGTGTATGACCACACCTTGGTTCCCGACCAGTCATAGAGTTCCACCATGCCGCCTGCACCGCCCCCTTGCATCCACTGGGAAGGGGGCGCAGCGGTACGCAGCAGTGAACCGTCATTCAGCAGCATAGCGGCCTGACCCGGGTTGAACGTGCTTTCCCATGTTTTCACAACCTGACCCTGATTGTCGATCAGGTAGGTCGTTCGGGAGGCAACCGGAGCAAAAAGGGTGTAGCCGGCAAAGGAGCGCGCTGCGTCATGACTGATGAGGCCGACGGTGCGCTGTGCAAGACTCACAGTAGAAGTTGCGATCACGAGGAGGACAAGAAGGGCATTGCGCATGCAGGAAACATACGGCAATTCTTTTGAGCTTCACTCGCGTCGGCAGTCATTGTGCACCGCCGGCCCTACCATCAGCTCAGTATCGAAGGATGGCAGCTGCGCCACTTGAGGTGGGCATGATGTTCGTCGGGAGTACGATCACCGTTCCTCCATGCTTGAGCACGATGCGTGCGATCTCATCGAGCAGATCATTGACATCGGGCATGGCAAGATCATCGAACACCACCTTGCCGGTCAGCTCATCGATCTTTCCGGGGATCTCTCGTGAGTCTTCCACGAAGAGCGTGTCGATGCGACCTTCGACGGCCGCCTGCGCGATCGAGAAGATCCCGTCGATCCCCTCCTGATGTCCGGCCGCTTCATCATATGCTTCAATCAACGACTGACTTTCGGCAAGCGCATACGGACGCAT
>DNLG01000046.1:2753-5053 GCA_003488525.1 Bacteroidota bacterium
AAGATTGGGATTGCGACTCAGGCGATGGAAGAGTGCGGTTTGCTCCGGAAGACTTGCCACGACAAGGGGCAGGCCTGTCGGACGTGAGGCGATCTCCATCACGATACGGTCGACATGTCGGAAGAAGCGTTCGGTATCCTTGTCGATCTCATCTTCGACGGTTGTATGCGGTACGATGCGATCGGTGCCACCAGAGTTGGAGTTTGAAAATCCCGGATCACTGAGCTCTTCACCGAGAACCTCATTGATCAGCAGCACGGGTCCGGTGGCAAAGCGCACTTCTTCGAGGCCGTCACGATTGCCGACATACAGCTGCGCAGATTCGCGCGTAAGACACAGCACGTGATACGCGTCCAACGTCTGCAAGATTCGGAACAGGGGCTTCACATGAAAATGATCCGCAACCACGGCGATCTCTGGTACAGACCGGTCCAGATGCTGAGTAATGAACACGCCCGGAGCGCGGAAGACTGCAAGTCCCTGACGTCGCGAATTCCAGAACGACTCGTCTCGCTCCAGCTCCCGGAACGGCGCTAACAGGTCCACCATGCCGTCATCATCATACGTTGTGCGAAGCGAATCGCTCAGATACCGAACAAGCTGGCGGTATCTCGTCTGATCATCCCTGCGCTCCGGCTGCGTCCGGTGCGTGGGAAGGTACAGACTCAGACATGGCTTGGATGTGATGGAGAAGAGATCCTGAATCAGGGGGCTCTGCGCTACGTTGATCATCATGAACTCCGGGTGTGTCGAATGTCGACCAAGCTATTTGCTCGGCGTCACCGGATTCATGACAAACGTCAGTCAGCGCACTGCGATAATTCTCCCATCACGAAGCATGATGAGTCGCCGATCACCATCGCGGACAGCCAGGTAGAGTCCATCGGCAAGCGGTGCATCGGCACGGAACTCGATCTCGCGCGCGATCTCGCGACCATCCAGGCCGATAAGTGTCCAGCGGCCATTGATCCGCAGAGACGACAGCTCATCGTCCTGCACGGACGTCGGAGAAGAAACGCGCTTTGCTGTGAAGATGGCAGCTGCCCTATCGACCCCTGCCGGATCATGCACATCGTGCGCAGCCCCCTGATAGATGAAGGTCTCACGTTCCGAAGCCGGCACGGAACGACGTTTGAGTTCTTCTTCGATGGCACACGTGCCTGACAGGTATGGGTAGCTGGTTGAGATCAGGCCGACGGCGTGATAGGCGCGGTTGACGCCGCATGCAACCACCGGATCATCGGTCTGGTGATAGCTGTACATCGGCACGAACGGGGCTCCATCGAGATACTTCACATCGAGCAGCGCTCCGAAGATGTTCAGCACCACATCAATGCCGGGCGTCGGGACATCGGTGTGCAGATCGCCTTCGGGTGATCCAAGTGACGGACGCTTAAACGTCCCGTTCAGGCGCACCACATCCGAGATGCTGCCAGTTGCCGCCGGCAGCGCATCCTGCTGATCGAAAAGGGCTGCATGTAGTGCGATGATTGAACCGGCGCTCGCGCCACCGATCACGACGCGTGATGTATCGATGCCATACGCCGATGCGTTCTTCGCCAGAAAGCGCAGCCCACCGCGAACGTCCTGCACTCCACGAAAACATGCACGAATAAGCTCGGCTTCATCGAACGCAAACGGCGGATCAAAGATGTTGCCATGAATTCCCAGACGATACGAGATGGTCACCGCCGTATAGCCTCGCTTTGCCCACGTTTCGGCAAGTGCGTTGAAGTCGGCACGACTTCCCTGGATAAAGCCCCCTCCGTGGATCCAGACCACCAGTGGGCGCCGTGAAGCGTTATCGTTGGTGGGCACGAAGATGTTCATCCTGAGAGAGTCGGTCCCTCCGTCAAAACGCTTAGCTGTCCCGTACAACACGTCCTTTGTGGCACGGACCTTAAAGGTCGGCTCTACAAATGACTGTGCGATAGCGGTGCCGACATGCGTCAGCATAAATGCAGCGCTCATCATGATGATATACAACTTCATGGTTCACCTCAGCAACAATTGGGTGTTTCACGACATCCACCAGTTGTGAGCCGTTGCTCACGAAATCATGAGCGATCGCTCACAAAACCAAACCTACGCATCCAACCTCTTGTTTAAGCAGGAGCCTACTCGCTGATGGCATCGTTCTCGATGCTCCTGTATTGCATTGTCGTACCATCGGTGGCAATACGGATCATCGTCGCAGCAATGGCACGGGCCTGCACGGCCTTGTAGGCCTTTGGTATCGCGAAGTTGAACAGTTGCATGAGCACCATGCCGATGCGCTCGCCAAAACGAAACTCGCGCCG
>DNLG01000046.1:5272-5625 GCA_003488525.1 Bacteroidota bacterium
TCGGCCTTGACCTGGATGTAGAAGAAGCGCGAGTTCTCGCTGATACCACCACTGCTGACGATCACCCAGTGCCGAGCCCCCTTCGCACGGGCAAAGGTGGCAACCTTCATCGGATAGGTGTGATCAATGCGACGGTACACCTCTTTGGATCCCGCCGTCTTGATCGTTGTGCCCATGGCGCAGAACACCACGTCAACATCGTAGATGTCTTCATCGCCCGTGAGCGCATCGAAGTCCTTCACCACGTTGCGGACGGTGGGATGTCCGTCAAACCCTGCGATCGGCCGACGCGACAGCACCGTCACCGATGTGAAACGCGGATCATTTGCAAGCAGACCAACAAGCTCGGAGCC
>DNLG01000046.1:5929-6634 GCA_003488525.1 Bacteroidota bacterium
ATCCACACGTTGAATCATATCTTCGCCCGGTGAATTCCAAACCTGACAGAATCCAGGAGCTGGATGTAATGCGGGGCGTAGCGCTCTGCGGCATCTTCCTCGTCAACATGGTCGACTTCAGCGGGTCGGCCTTGAGAGCCGGTACATTTGCCTCGCGTGGCACGATGATCGATCAGGCCGTTGATCTTGCGATCGCCTGCTTTGCTCTGACGAAATTCTATCTGCTTTTCAGCTTCCTCTTCGGGGTTGGCTTTGCCGTGCAGATGCAACGCATGGAAGACACGGGACGTCCCTTCGTGCGGCTGTACATGCAGCGACTCGGCGTATTGCTGCTGATCGGCATCGCGCATTCGATCCTCCTTTGGGACGGAGATATCCTGCGACTCTATGCAGTGGCGGGCGTTTTGCTGCTCATGGTTCGAAAGCTTCATACACGTGTTCTGCTGACGATCGCAGCGGTCATCACTGTTGCTGGAGCAGTCTACTTCAGCTTCGTTCCTCTTCAGAGTGCCAGCACTCTGATGTCGCCGGCGAGCATATCCGCATACTCGTCCGGCACGTATGTAGAAGTCGTCATGCTCCGTGCTTCAGAACGCTCGATCATCGATATTCAGATCCCCATGGTCTTTGTCATGTTCCTGCTGGGTCTGGTCGTTGGTCGCGAAAAGATCATTGCCAACATTCGCCATTACGAACGCTTCCTGC
>DNLG01000046.1:6808-7173 GCA_003488525.1 Bacteroidota bacterium
CTCGGTTCGATCGCAATGCTGGTCGGATACACCACAGAGAACTCATTCCTGGTGAGTCTCAGTACACATGTGGGAGCCCCGTTACTGAGTTTCTCCTATGTGGCCCTTATCCTTCTCAACGCCGAACGTCTTCGTCTCTTTGCCTATGCCGGAAGGATGGCCCTGACGAATTACCTCATGCATTCGGTGATCTCCACCACGTTGTTCTATGGGTACGGCTTCGGTCTCTACGACAAACTCTCAGCAGCGGAATCAACTCTGCTCGCACTGGTGATTCTCGCCGCACAGATCGCCATCAGCAAGTGGTGGCTCTCACACCACCGCATGGGCCCGATGGAATGGCTCTGGCGAAGCATGGCTCGTAT
>DNLG01000085.1:0-1988 GCA_003488525.1 Bacteroidota bacterium
TAATCCCGTACTTCCGTACTTCCGCGCATCGCTCCTATCTCAATCTCGTTCCGTCTGGCAACTTGCCGTCCGGCACACACAGCACAACGCTGCCATCGGGCTGGTGGAAGCCGGTAACCAGCACCTCCGACATCCAGGGGCCGATCTGTCTGGGTGGGAAGCCGCAGACGCAGATCACCTGACGTCCGACGAGTGACCCCGGGGTGTAGAGGTCCGTGATTTGCGCGCTGGAGCGGCGCACATCGCCCCCTCCAAGGTCGATCCAGAGCTTGTAGGCAGGCTTGCGGGCTTCGGGAAATGCCTCGGCGCGCACGATGGTGCCGACGCGGATGTCGAGTCGATCGAAATCTTCCATGGTGGCGTGTTGCATTTCCGCAATTTGCATCTGATGAAGGCACTTGTCATCGGAGGGGGCTGGGCAGGCATATCTGCTGCCATGGAGGCTGCTCGGCTCGGCTGGGAGGTCGTTCTGGTTGAGGAGCGACCCTATCTGGGAGGACGTGCACGGTCATTTATCGACCAGACCACGGGCGACGTGATCGACAACGGTCAACACGTCATGATGGGCTGTTACCACGATCTTCTGCGGATCGTTCGAGACCTTGGCACGGATCATCTTCTGGAAGCACAAAGAGCGCTCCGTGTAGCCTTTGTGGATGAATCGCGGGGGCTGGACGTTCTTGATGCGTCTCGGATGCCAGGAAAGCTCGGCATGGCCTGGGGCCTGATGAGGCTGCGAAACCTGACGGTCGCCGAGCGGCTGGCCATCATGCGCCTTGCGTTGACGGTGCTTCGCTCGCCCCAAGCCGGTAGGGGGCTTACCTGCCACGAGTTTCTGATCCGCACTGCTCAGCCCGAGGGGGCTGTGAAGCGGTTCTGGGAGCCCTTGGTGCTGGCAACGCTCAATGCGCCCGTTGCGGTAGCGCCCGCTGAGCTGCTTGCCACGGTTCTGCGACTGGCATTTTTCGGCACGACCGAGGATGCGAAACTGCTGATTCCCACCGGCGGCTTGAGCGACCTTATTGAACCATTTCCGGCGTGGCTTGCAGCCCGTGGTGGTCGCGTTCATACCAGCACGAGCGTCGACCGACTCCGGATCGTCGATGGCCGAGCGGCAGGTGCCGATCTATCTGACGGAGTATGTGTCGACGTTGATGTTGTGATCAGCGCCGTGCCTCAGCGCGCCCTGACGCGCCTGACGCTGGCTTCGGGAGTTACATCGGTGCCGTCGGCGGAACCCGAAATGAGTCCGATCGTGAGCGTGTACCTCTGGTACGACCGCCAGTGGATGTCGGTGGATTTTGCGGCAGCTCTGGGTACAACCATTCAGTGGGTGTTCAATAAGAACCGCACGGCTGAGGGTCTCGTTGCCCTGACGGTGAGCGCTGCATCGGACATCGTTAGAGCCCCTTCCAATGAGATCGTTCGACTGTGTGATGCCGAACTCCGGCGCCTCTTTTCCTCTGCAATGGCCGCTGCAGAGCTGAAGCATGGTTTGGTGATCAAAGAGAAGCACGCCACTGCTTGCATCACTCCGTCCGTGCATGAGCAGAGGCCTGCTACCGATGCCCTGTGTGGGCAGGTCCGTAACCTCCTGCTGGCAGGTGACTGGACGCAGACGCAGCTGCCGGCTACGCTTGAGGGTGCGGCCCGATCGGGATTTGCGGCCATAGCCGCCGCACGCTCGCGAGCACAATGAAGGCCCACGCCGTTCCGATAATGTACCCACCGAGCACATCGCTCGGGTAATGAACGCCGCAGTATATGCGGCTTAGTCCGATGATCACGGCGTAGCCCCACCACAGCTGGCGAAGTCGCGGGAAAAACGTACTGAGGATCACCGCAATTACAGCGCTGTTCAGGGCGTGGTTGCTGGGAAACGATCCGCCCCCGGACCCGACAAGCTTGTGCACATTGGCCAGAACCTCGTATGGACGTTCCCGCTGAATAACCTCTTTCAACAGCCGATGACTGAGCTGATCGGCCAC
>DNLG01000085.1:2315-4060 GCA_003488525.1 Bacteroidota bacterium
ATGAAATAAGGACGTCGAGGATGTCGTGAAGCACGGTGAAATCTACGGCGAGAACTCACGAAAAAGCGCCCATGTAAACTTGCAATAGCGTGAAAAACTTTTCAGGCGGATTTCCCTGTTGGGAATTTTTCCACACGAACTTTCGGCGATTGACCGCGCGTCGGATACCACGCTATCTTGCTCTTCGTTGTCCGAAAATCAATTCAACAAAGCAACTCATTGTCCTGCGTGCGAGACACCACCTTGTGCGCTGGTCGACTGTCCTCCAAAGACCGGCGGAAGGTTTGCTGAATTGACGCCATGATGTAACAGGCATGGCGTATCGGCCCAGCGTTACAGATACAGCCAACCTCGCATCACGGAGAGACCGCATGAAGATTCCGCGCCGATTTACGACGTCTGGAACAAGCCCATATGAGATGTTTCGTTACACCATCCGTGAATCGGTGCTGCGAAACCAGAGCGGTAAAGAGATCTTTCGAATGGATCACGTGGAGGTTCCCGAAGCGTGGTCACAGGTCGCATCCGACATTCTTGCCCAGAAGTATTTCCGCAAAGCCGGGGTACCGTTGACCGATGACGCGGGAGCTCCGATCCTGAACGAGGACGGAACGCCCAAGACCGGTTCAGAAACCTCCGTGCGCCAGGTCGTGCACCGTCTGGCCGGATGCTGGCGCTGGTGGGGTGAGAAGTATGGCTATTTCGATACTGCTGAGGACGCTCAGTCGTTCTACGACGAGATCGCCTTCATGCTCTTAAAGCAGATGGCAGCGCCGAACTCTCCGCAATGGTTCAATACCGGATTGAATTTTGCCTATGGCATTACCGGCTCCGCGCAGGGACATTTGTATGTCGACCCAGACACGAAGACGCTGACGCGCTCGACCGACGCCTACACGCACCCTCAGCCCCATGCCTGCTTTATTCAGTCGGTCAACGATGACCTTGTGAACGAGGGCGGCATTTTTGATCTCGCCACGCGCGAGGCCCGCATCTTCAAGTATGGATCGGGAACCGGTTCAAACTTCTCGAACCTGCGTGGCGAGAGTGAGCGTCTCTCCGGAGGGGGCGTCTCAAGTGGTCTGATGTCCTTCCTGAAGATCTTCGACCGTGCTGCCGGTGCCATTAAGAGTGGCGGAACCACACGCCGTGCCGCCAAGATGGTGATCGTGAACGTTGACCACCCTGATATCGAGAAGTTCATCGAGTGGAAGGCAAAGGAAGAGGAGAAGGTTGCCGCTCTGGTGGCGGGATCGAAGATCGCCTCCACCTTCTTGCACGCCATCAGCGATGCTGCGCAGCAGGGCGGAACCAATGAGCAGACGAATGAGCGTCTGCGCGTTCTGATTCAGCGGGCTCTTAACCGCGGCGTGCCGTATAACATCATCAAGCGGACGCTGGCGCTGATCGATCAGGGCTTTACCAACATCGATTTCGCACAGTTCGACACTCACTACGAAGGCGAAGCCTACAATACCGTGTCGGGTCAGAACTCGAACAACTCCGTGCGTGTCACCAATGATTTCATGGAAGCTGTCATAACCGACAGTGCCTGGAACCTCACGTGGCGCACAGACAGCTCCAAGCACGTGACCGTGCGTGCCCGCGATCTGTGGAACAAGATCAACATGAGCTCATGGAAGAGCGCTGATCCCGGATTGCAGTTCGACACCACGATCAACGAGTGGCATACGTGTCCGAATGATGGCCGAATCAACGGTTCGAACCCGTGCTCGGAGTACATG
>DNLG01000085.1:4186-11189 GCA_003488525.1 Bacteroidota bacterium
CTCGGAGTACATGTTCCTCGACGATACGGCCTGCAACCTTGCATCGCTCAATCTGGCTCACTTCTACGACGAGCAGACTCAGTCGATGAAGGTGGAAGACTATCGTCATGCGATCCGTCTCTGGACCGCCGTCCTTGAGATCTCCGTTCTCATGGCACAGTTCCCGTCGGCAGATGTTGCTCAGAAGAGCTATGATTTCCGTACGCTCGGACTTGGCTATGCCAACCTGGGTACGGTGCTGATGATGAAGGGTATTCCCTATGATTCACCGCAGGCGCTTGCCATCTGCGGAGCGCTTTCGTCCATCATGACCGGCGAGTCGTACGCGGCAAGTGCCGAAATGGCGGCCGACGTCGGACCTTTCCCGAAGTATGACAACAACCGCGACGCGATGCTTCGCGTCATTCGAAATCACAGGCGTGCAGCATACAACGCAGCAGATAACGAGTACGAGGGGCTGACGATTACGCCCATGGGCATCAGCGAGGAACTGTGCCCGGCCGACCTCCTGGTGGCCGCTCGTTCTGCATGGGATCGGGCACTTGCTCTTGGGGAAGAGCACGGATATCGCAACGCACAGGCCACGGTGATCGCCCCAACGGGCACCATTGGTCTCGTGATGGACTGCGACACAACCGGTATCGAGCCGGATTTCGCGATCGTGAAGTACAAGAAGCTTGCCGGTGGTGGCTACTTCAAGATCGTCAACCAGTCGGTCCATAAGGCCCTGGCAGCCCTCGGGTATTCCGATCAGCAGGTCGACGATATCGAGAAGTACTGCAAGGGTCACGGAACTCTGGTGGGATGCCCTCATATCAACCGGCAGTCGCTCAAGGCATTGAATTTTACGGACGATGCCATTGATGCCATTGAACGTCAGCTTGACACGACGTTCGACGTTCGGTTCGTATTCAACAAGTACACGATCGGCGAAGAGCTCTGCCAGCAGCTCGGGTTTACTGCCCAGCAGCTCGACGATATGCAGTTTGACATGCTCACGGAGCTCGGATTTACCTCCGAACAGATCTCCGAGGTCAATGACTACATCTGCGGAACCATGATGATCGAGGGGGCTCCTCACATCAAGGATGAGCACCTGCCGATCTTTGACTGCGCCAACAAGTGCGGAAAGCGCGGCGAGCGGTACATCGATTACATGGCGCATGTTCGCATGATGGCGGCCGCACAGCCGTTCATCAGCGGTGCGATCTCGAAGACCATCAACATGCCCGCCGAGGCATCCGTCGATAATGTCGGCGACGTCCACCTGGCCTCCTGGCGCCTCATGCTCAAGGCCATCGCTCTTTACCGTGATGGTTCGAAGCTTTCTCAGCCCCTTAACGCCAGCAATGACAACTTTGACGAACTGGTGCTTCTGGGCGACCAGGACGACTGGGACGAGACGGTCGATCAGAAGGCAATTCAGAAGGTTATCGTTGAGCGTGTCTATCAGCGCGCCGAGCGTCGCCGCCTGCCAAAGCGCCGTCACGGCTATGTTCGTGAAGCAACCGTGGGCGGACACAAGGTGTATCTGCGCACCGGCGACTTCGATGACGGTTCGCTGGGCGAGATCTTCATCGACATGTACAAAGAGGGCGCTTCCTTCAAGGGGCTTCTCAACTGCTTTGCTGTTCTGACGTCGAAGGCCCTGCAGTACGGTGTGCCGCTTGATGAGCTTGTTGACACCTTTACGTTCACCCGATTCGAGCCGGCTGGATTCGTTGAGGGTCATGAGGCCATCAAGAATGCCACATCGATCCTGGATTACATCTTCCGCACGCTCGGGTATGACTATCTGCAGCGTACCGATTTTGTGCACGTGGCCCAGGTGGACTCGGCTACGCAGCCAAAGTCGATCGAGGGGTCTGCCCAGAGCGACGCATCAGAAGCCCCCTCACCGGCTGCTGGAGAGGTGATCGCCCCTGCCCCTACGTACAACGAGGTTATGGAAGCCGTGTCGGCCTCGGTTGATCAGGACGGGGCGAAGGCCAAGCTGCTGGACCCAAAGAATATGGGATACACCGGTGAAGCATGTTCCAAGTGTCAGTCGACGCAGGTTGTCCGAAATGGGGCCTGTACGATGTGCCTGAATTGCGGAACCACAACAGGGTGTTCCTAAACGCAGCTCGGGATCGAATACGCAAAACCACGTTTAAGGGTCGATCACCAGGTGATCGGCCCTTTTTCATGATTGAGACAGCCCCCCGTACTGGCACGGTTTTTACTTGGAGAAGTAGCCCATTTGGGCCTATTTTACGGCTTACCATGCATAAACTCGAACAACACTTCCATCTATGGAGTCAGCTATGAAAAACCGCGTGTTTGCAGCGATCGTTGCAACGCTCTTTGCTGTTTCTACCCTTGCGTTTGCCAGCGGTGGAACGGGCACGACCAAGACTGCGGCCAAGTCTGAAAAGGCATCCTGCTGTTCAATGAAGTCTACGGCGGGTAAGAAAACCTCTGCCGACAAGTGTTCCGTCGAGGCGAAGTCATCCAAGGAGTGTTCGACGGAGAAGGCGCAAAGCTGCTCAATGTCAAGCGCGAAGAAGAGCGGTTCATGCTGTTCGATGAAGGCCAGTGACGTCAAGTCGACATCAGCTGAAACAAAGTCAGAGGTCGGATCCGTGTCCAACACGGAACAGTCGCCGAAGTAACAGCCGGCAAAATACGGGGGGGCTTGCACGCGTCTAGGTTAGCTGTCGCTAGCAAGCTTTACGGGCAGAGCCAAGGCTCTGTTGCAAATTCATCTGGAGGAACGCCATGTCCAAGGGCGGAGCAGGCAAAGTTTATTTCGTGTTGTACCTCGCGGTCATCCTCGAGCTCCTGATCATCATTGTGGAGCGCGACGAGGCCGAAGAGCACCTCATTCGTAAGCAGAAAGAGGCCGAAGAGATCGTTGAGGCCGTGATGGCGCAGCTGAATACCGGTTTCGGTGCCAGCGGTGTGAATGCTCTGCCGCAGGACGAGATCACGCTTCTTGATAAGTCGGTGATGGTCGGCGTGTCCGAAAAGGATCGTCCGAAGGAAGAGCGTGCCTACCAGGTGCGTGTTTCCACCGTAAAGATCAAGGACATTCTCGGTGACGATCTTCCCGAAGACGAGGTTGGGAAGCGTCGGCGTATCGAAGAGATCATCCGCCTGTTTAACGTGACGAATCTTAATCTGTTCGATACCCTGAACGGGACGAATCAGGTTGAGGCCCTTACGCTGGACATTGATCCGAACTGGCTACAGCGGAAAACAGACGAAGTCTTCCGGAAGATCGGTGGCTTAAAGACGATCACGGACGTGCCTGAGTATCGTGACGGTTACTCGTTCTTGAAGACCATCGTGCCCGATTCGACGGATTACAAGAGCAACACCGAGATGGCCAAGTTCAGGTTCAGTCCACACCTGACGTTCATGGACAAGCTTGCCTTTGAAAACGGTATCAAGGTCTTCGAATACACGTTCAAGCAGACGAGTCAGGGTCTCTACCGCGTCCTTCTGCAGTCAAAGACCAATAACATCCTTGGTGTGTCAGGTCTGGCAAAGGAGAATGGCGAGAAGGAAGACGACGTTATCTCGATCGGTACCATTCAGCTGACGCGTAAGCAGCTTTCAAAGGTTGAAAAGCGCCTCCGAAGCACGCTTGGTTCTGAAGTCGAGGCACTCTGTGAGAAGTTCGGTGTAAGTTCTGAGTACAAGTACCCGCAGTTCTCATCCGAGGTCGATGCTGCTGTCGACAAGCTCAATCACGAAGACCTCGGTCTTCGTTCGAAGTCGGAAAAAATCCGTCGTGCAGAGCTTCTCAAGAACATCACGGTGCTTCTGCACGGCGATGCCAATCAGATGGAGCAGAACAATCCGAACTTCGCCTTCGAGGTATTCGTCAAGAAGCCGAATATCGAGCGTGCGGAACCATGTATTGCTGACCTCATCAAGATGCAGCGCGTATTGTCAGGTCTGAAGAAGGCCGTGATTCCGTTCACTGTGAACAACTACCGAAACGAGGCGCCACAGGTTGTTGTCACACCTAATGACGCGACCGTGCGAGTGGTTCCCGTGGGTTCTGGTACGTCATCAGGATCTGGTGCAATGCGCAACCAGCCATTCGAGATTCATATCGAAGGCTTGTCGACCACCTCTGAGCGCAAGGACTACACGGTCAAGATCACAAATCTTAAGATGTGCGACGACACGGAGCCGATTGCCTCAATCCAGGTCTTCCCATCTGACCTGAAGAATAAGAATGCCATCGATGCCGTGATGGAAAAACGCGTTACGATTGGCAAGCCTCTGCGTCTGCCGATCGAGCCATCGTCCGGCGGTGAAATCCCGTCTAACACGTTCATCCTCTCCTACAACCTCAATGGCGAGGCGCAGGAATTCACCGGCTCGACACCGTTGCAAGTCACGGTAACCTGTATACCGAAGAATCTATCGGCACTGAATGTAAATGTGAAGTGGCGCTATAAGCCGATCGGTTCACAGTACACTGAAGATCTTGTGATCTATGATCGCACGGTGACTTCGGCAAAGCAGTCTTCACCGGAAATCCTTCTGACTAACACCAGTGAAAACTGGGACGGCAAGAATATGCGTCTTGTTGTGAGCGGCATCGAAGTCGTGCCGCCACGTATTGACTGTAACAAGACCGCTGATGATAAAGACGTCAAGGTCGATGTAAAGCTTGATAAGCCAAGCGTCGGCAAGTATCAGGTCATGCAATCGATCGAACCAGAAGGGGGCGGACGCTACCGTCTCATCCTGACTCTGAAGGGGCCGAAGATGAAGTTCCCCGGAGAGACGATTGACGCGACCATCACGGCTGGCATCGGGAATGTTGTCATTTCCGAAACCAAGACCGTATCCATCCCTGAATTCCGTTAACAACCACACGTTACGCGAGAACGGCACATGAACATTCGCAGGAAATCGGCAATTGCACTTGCGCTGATGACAGCTCTGGTTGTGCACCAAGTTGGTGCACAGACTGACGGGGCGTACGTCGGCAAGTTCAAGGGCGTCCTCCGGTCACTTTCCAACTATCGTTACGGTGACATATCCGTCTTCCGCGTCGATGGTCAGTTGTTTGCTGACGTTCAGCGTTATCTGAACCCGCCCCCTGTTGACAAGACAGGATCGATCGAGAAGCTTTCGAAGAAGGATCAGAACCTTGTCGACGAAATCAAGCGGGCCGTCAAGCGTTCGCAGATCTACGATAAGATCGTCGAGGCCCTCGAAACTGCTGGCTATGCACCGAATGATCTTGCTGACCAGGATGTGCAGAATGTGATCCAGTTCTTCCTTGATCAGCGTCAGTACGAGAGCGAAAACTTCACTGGCGCCTACCTCGTTACGTCAAAGTACCAGCGTGGCGAAACGGGTGAGAACCTTGTTGTTGTGGGTCTGATGAAGACGCGTGTAAAGCCGGCGGGCAATACGATCCGAGATCTTCGTGGCGTCAATCCTGGCGACATCATTACGCGCTTCGAACTCACGCGCCTTGACCCTCCACCGAGCTCTGCAAAGACCTATGACGACAAGATGTATGGATTCCTGAAGGATCAGGTCATCCAGAACAACGTCACCAACGTCACTCTCGAAGCACAGGGCATTGATGACCTTGACACGCGCTTTGTTCGTCAGGTTTTCGGTAACGCCGTCGGTGTGCCGGAAGACGATGTGCAGCAGTACATCAAGATCACTAACGGCATACCGGTGAGCTACATCGGCCCTAACGAGCTCACTATCTCCGCAGCCGACATGATCTCCTACAAGCGATATCGTCCAGATGCGACAACGAAGATCATCAAGGTGATGACACTTGACAGCACCGGAACGGAAACGGAGACCGAAGTAGAAGTCCCGACGTATAACGGTCGTCTTGCGCAGTATGGCTTCGAGCTACGCTACGGACTTGAAGACATCAACTATCCTACGCTTTGGAGCGAGCGCATTTCCGTCAATGCCGTCTGGAGTCAGGCTCGTCTTGGTGTGATCCTCCCGACGTCAGGTTGGTCCGAACTGGCAACATCGTTCGGCAATCAGCGCTCAATGACAAGCGCCGGATTCGGCGTCAATGCTTCATTGGAAGTCCCCATTAAGATCATCGCCGAATCTGGAGTGTTCAACTTCTCTGGTAGCTACGTTTTTGATGACGCCAGCTCCACCAAGCGGAAGCGAACGGATTCGATCCTCCAGACGCCTTTTGACTTTCTTGTTCGTTTCCACGCCAGCGCTCAATACACGTTCGCTATTCGTGTTGACGACAGCAATCTGTTCCGATTCCGCCTCGGTGGAACGGGCTACAGCATGGAGCGCTGGTTTGACAAGGACACCACGAATGCTGAAGGCGATCCAACAACCGTGCTGCGCAAGTTTGACAGTAAGTTCATTGGAGGAGTCTCCGGTAAGATCGAGTTCATGAATACGAGCTGGAGCACGCCGCTCGGAGCATCGCTTCAGTACTTTGATGAAGCTCTTCTCGGAAATCTCTGGCTGCAGATTCAGGCCTCGCAGAACCTCGGCTTCCGTCTCGACGTCAATATGTTCACACCTGTCTTCCGCGACCCGCGAGCATGGGAAAACAGTGCCGTGTTCATGCCTTCACTTCGAGCAATTCTCAACTTCTGATGCGAAATCCAATGACGAACATCATGCGCCGTTTTGTTGCAGCAACAATTATCCTGATCGGGATCCTCGGAGTTGAGAGTACTAAACTGTCAGCCGAAGAATCCGATTCGTCGATCCTTGTTCGACTGACGTCGATCGATCCGGAACTCTTGCAGTATTTCCCACGCTGGTATGTCTGCGAAAGTGACATTCAGGCGAAGATCTTCAATGCGTTCCGCGTTTTGGGATATCGAAGAGATAATCTCGATCAGCAGCGTATCGTGGTCACGGCGCAGCCTGTTGCGAATGCTGAAGACCCGTTCGAAATTCTGATTGTTGAGTGCGGTTCGGAGCGGATGACTGCTCAGGAAATGTCAACCAACCTACCGAACATCCTTTCGAAGCT
>DNLG01000085.1:11451-13624 GCA_003488525.1 Bacteroidota bacterium
TGCCGCTCATTCGTTCACGCTGTCGGCATTTGAGCAGACATTGAAGATCGGTAAGTCGGGCTTCTGGCTTTCGAATATTCTCGGTACAGATCAGGCCGGCTATCACTTCTGGAATGCCGGTGAAGCGAAGGTGGTCCTTCAGCGACCTCTGTACGTGAACAATGACGTATCGACCAACCGCGCGATTCCTTACCTGATCAATGCTCGTCTGGGAATGGGCTATCGCCTCACGAGTAACCCAAGTCAGGGTGGGGTTCTGAGCTTCATTCCTTCGCGTCGTCTCGATGCAGGATACGGTGGGAAGATCGTCACTGCGCTCGACTTCAACATGCCATTCGAGCCACGGTTTGGCGTGAGCGTCAATGCGGAACTACCTCTCGAGCCTGTCAAGGCATCAACACAGGTTGACGTTACCACCTATGCGACGAGTCCGATCGATGATTTCCGCAACATCGAAGTCGATCCTGATGATCCATCGATCATTGGTAACCCAGTCAGCACGGTAAACCTGCTTCGCTCGACGGGACAGGTGACGTTCTTCTACAACCTCTGGCTTGACCCGATTCGTCCGGAGAACTTCTTCCGCTTCGATCTTGGTGTTAACTACTACGAAGTCCGCGAAGCAGCTGTGATCCTGGATCAGAACACTCGGAACACAACACTGGCAATTGCCGGGATCAGTGGCCTGAACACCTGGAAGCCTAACGAAGTGGGCGACTGGATCTATGCTAAGGTCGAATACCGCAATCAGAGCACCTATCCCTTCGGCATCGATCTGCAGTATGCCAACCAGACTCTTCTTGCTCATGCATATCTGCCGCTCTTTGGACAGTGGTTGTATCTCGAAGCTAAGTATGCACAGCCGCTTCGCGGACTTCGTCCATACGAGCGCGAGCATATGTTCATGATCAGTCCTGTTCTGCGTCTCACGTTATAAGCACATCACCATGCACACCCTGTGTGCAGTCCTCGGTGTCCTGACGATCGCCTTTTCCGCCGGCTCGTCGGCTGCGGCGCACGGACTGCAGCAAGACTCTACAACCGAGCAACGTCGCCGAATCGCCGAACAGGCGAAGGTGCTCTCGTCTCTCGATCGACTTAAGCTCACGATCCAGAACGTTACCCTCTCGACGTTTCCGGAGATCGGTCTCGTTGTTGAGTGCGACGGAGATTGCTCCGTACTCGATACTCTACCTCCAAGCACACTGCACGTAATGGAGAACGGGGTGAAGCGTCCTGTGACACGTATCCATAAGATCGATGTCAAGGAGCGAGTGCCTGTCGACTTCATGTTTGTTCTCGATGTGACGGGTACGATGCAGCCATATATCAATGGCGTTCGCAACAACATCGAAATGTTCGTTCAGAACTTGTCCAAGCGTGGCATCGACTACCAACTTGGCCTGGTACTCTATAGTGATGTTGTTGAGGCCATCTACGAGCCAACGGATAGCATTGGGAAGTTCCTCGGATGGATGACGAAGATCCAGGCCTTTGGCGGATTCGACGAGAAGGAGAATGCACTCCAGGCGTTGTATGACGCCAGCCGTGCACGATTTCGTCCGGCAGCCAATCGCGTAGCCGTGCTCGTATCCGACGCAGGCTTCCACCAGGTCGGCGAGCGGGGCAGCGGCCGCACACGATTCAACACTGAAAGTATCACCCAGCATCTCAGTGAGCAGAAGATGCGGGTGTTCTGCATTGTTCCTGCCAATCTGAAGCCGTATCAGCGAATTGCGGAAGGAACTCGCGGGACGATTTTTGATCTGAACCAGTCATTCTCGAAGATCCTCGATCTCTACTCACAACGTCTGACGAATCTGTACACGATCTTCTACAAGAGCGACTCGAAAGTTCGGAGTGATTCGATCAATGTCGCACTGATGGATGAGCGCAAACGTGAACTGGTCAAGCAGATCATACCGATCGTTGAGATCGGTCGTAAGATCATTATTGAGAACCTTCTGTTTCCGGTTGCCTCATCGGTTCTGCCCGACAGTGTAGAAGAGCTCGAAGTGCTTTATGAGTTCATGAAGAGCCGACCGTCGGTTATCGTTCGTATCGAAGGACACACCGATAATACCGGAAGCCCAAAGCAGAATAAAGCGCTGTCGCTGTTGCGTGCTGAAGCCGTGAGGGCGTACATGCTTAAGAAGGGGGTCGAACCCAAAAG
>DNLG01000085.1:13880-16663 GCA_003488525.1 Bacteroidota bacterium
ACGTTGCCTTGGCGCGTTGAGTCCATCAGACTCACAACGTTCACTGGTCCCATAATACGCGAACGAAGCTCTAGTGCGGCCACCGTGCGCGATGTGCGAGGAATGATCGTTGAGATGTCATCCTCCGACATGTTGCCAACAAGGTAGATCGTGGCCGGCAGCTCGTTCTTGATGAGTAGGCCGCCGATCATGGAGACGATCACTGATTGCTTGCCGATTGGGATGACCTTACCGGTCATCATGGCCTTCTTCAAGTTGCGACGATACTCGCCGATCGATGCACACCATGGATCAGTCGTCGGAGAGCCAATGATCATGTCGGTCTTCGTTGAGTCGGGCCCGATGTCGCGTGTGATCCGCTCAATGATACTATCGGCCCTCTGCGGCTCAATGCTGCTGAAGACAACGGTATATACAACCTGCTTGGCATGTTTCTGCCGGTCCCGCGAGATCACCTCGCCCGGCTTTGTCGTATCACGATACAGAGCGCCAAGGATCACGCCCGTGATCGCCAGCAACGCCACTACCCCGTATATGATGAGCCACCCGTTCTTGGTCGTGGGTGGCAGCATCGACGCATTGTCGTCAAATTCTTCTGTGCTCATTCTTCCGTGCTGAGTTTGGTCACCGTCATATCCACTTCTACGGGATACTCTCCCGTGAAGCAGGCCGTGCAGTAATTGATGCCCGGACCCTGAGGGACGGAGTCCATAAGCCCCTCGACGCTGAGATAACGCACACTGTCGGCTCCAAGTTCATGAGCGATGGCATCGTCCGAGCTGAAGTGATTCGCAATCAACTCATCCTCACTCGGGAAGTCCATGCCGTACATGCATGGATGCTTGACAGGGGGCGAGGTGATCCGCAAGTGCACCTGTTCCGGGTTGGCCTCGCGGATGAGCTTGATGAGCGATTTTGAAGTTGTGCCGCGTACAATTGAATCATCGATCACAACGACAGTCCGGCCTTCGAGAACACCGCGCACAACGTTGAATTTCGTCTTGACCTTGAACTCGCGCTTGTCCTGACCCGGTGCGATGAAGGTGCGACCCACGTAGTGAGAGCGGATGAGACCAATCTCATAGCGTGACGGAAACCGCTCCTGATTGACACGTGCATACCCGAGTGTGGCCGTGTTGCCAGAGTCGGGCACGGCAATGACCACCACATCCCGCTCATTGGTTGCTGCAACCGGACTTTCCTCGGCCAGATTCTTACCCATCTTACGACGAACCTTGTCGACGTTATGTCCGAAGATCTTCGAATCAGGTCGCGAGAAGTAAACGTACTCGAAGATGCACTGACGCGATGTCGTCATGGATTCATCGATGTAGTGCGACGTTATCTCACCCGTTGCAACGGTCTTCTCATCGAATACAAGGATCTCATTGTGTTCCACATCGCGCACGTACTCGGCGCTGATGATATCCAGAGCACACGTCTCCGAAGCCACTACATACGCGTATCCCGTCTCGTGCTTGATACGTCCCACACACAGTGGCCGGAAGCCATGCGGGTCCCTCGTGGCATACATCGCCGTCTCGGAAAGCATAACGATCGAATACGCCCCCTGCGCTATCTGCACGGCCTCGCGGATCTGTTCGATCTGCGTGGACTTGCGACTGCGGGCGATCAGATGAAGAAACAGCTCGCTGTCGGTAGTAGACTGAAAGATTGCCCCCTCATTCTTCAGTCGATCTCGTAAGGGGCGAGTGTTGGTCAGGTTGCCGTTGTGCGCCAGCGCGAAATTGCCACCTGTGTAGTTGAAGCTGAACGGCTGGATGTTTGCCAGAGAGTTGCTACCCGTTGTCGAATAGCGATTGTGTCCGACCGCTGCACGTCCGACGAGCGTCTTTTCGAACAGCGTGTGGTCGGAGAAAACATCCAGGACGAGGCCCTCGCCCTTATGGATTCCGAGACGGGGCTTACCTGTCTTTCCGTCGGCATACATGGAAACGATCCCCGCTGCTTCCTGACCTCTGTGCTGCAGAGCGTGAAGAGCGTAGTAGGTAAGAGCTGATGCCTGCGGGTGGTTAAAGACGCCGACGATACCGCACATGTTACTCGTTCTCGTTCATGTTGTGGAATACATTCTGCACATCGTCATCATCTTCCAGCTTGTCGATCAGCTTGATGATCTCTTCGGCCTGCTCATCGGTCAGGGTAACGGTATTGTTCGGTATGCGCCGAACCTCAGCATTCGTTACCGCAACACCGGCGTTTTCCAGTGCCCGCTGCACGCCAATGAAGTCAGCGAAAGATGTATAAGCAATGATGTCGTCGTCCTGATCCACGATGTCCTCAGCCCCATTCTCAATCAGGAGCATTTCAAGATCATCGCGGTTCACACCAGCCGAAGGTATGGTGAATACACCCTTGCGGTCGAAGATGAACTCCAGCGACCCCGACGTACCGAGTTGACCATTGCACTTGTTGAAGTATGAACGCACATTGGCCACGGTCCGCGTTGGATTATCCGTTGCCGTCTCCACAAAAATCGCAACACCGTAAGGGGCGTACCCTTCGTAATTCATCTCCTCAAGGGTTGCCGCATCCTTTGCCGAGGCCTTCTTGATGGCACTCTCGATGTTGTCCTTCGGCATGTTGGCCGCCTTGGCGTTCTGGATCACCACGCGCAGCCGTGCGTTGGTCTCTACATCCGGACCACCAGCCTTTACGGCCAGCGAGATCTCGCGTCCGTACTTGGTGAATGTCCTCGCCATGTTGGCCCAGCGCTTCTCTTTGCGGGCCCTTCGAAATTCAAATGCGCGTCCCATTGAGGT
>DNLG01000089.1:0-2390 GCA_003488525.1 Bacteroidota bacterium
GCAGATTCATTGGCAGATGGACGGTAAGGGGCTGACCAATTTACACCATTCGAGGATTTGGGCTCTGAGGCACAGGGACTAGTGCTGCGCGCAAGTACGGAATTACAGAGTTACGGAAGTACGGAGAAACGGTCATTGGTCATCGGTCATCCGTCATCGGTCATTGGTCATCCGTCATCTGTCATCATCTCTCCTCCTTCTTCTCCTTGCGTCCTGCGCAGGCGTTCGCCCTGTGCCGGTCCGGTTCGATGGGGAGCCGCCCAAAGGGGTGGGGCTGCGTATTGCGGTGATCGGGGATCAGCAGCGCACGAGCAGGTATGAGATATGGCGGGAGAGGAAGGGGGCGCATGCGGAAGTGGTGCGCGACATGCTGGCCGAGCGGCCGGATGCGCTGGTATTGCTGGGGGATATGGTGTTTGATGGGGCCGACGATGACGACTGGGCGTTCTTTGATCGGTTGATGGAGCCGGTGGCGGAGGCCCGCATCCCGGTCTATCCGATCTACGGCAATCACGAGTATCTGAGAAGTAGCCGTGCGGCTCAGCGGAACGTGCGGCAGCGATTTCCGACGATCATACGAACGTGGTATGCCGTTACGCTTGACTCGATAACCTTCGTGATGATCAATACCAATCACGATCGCATAAACGATGCGATGGAGCGCGAGCAGAGGCACTGGTACGATTCAACGATGCAGGCGCTTGAGGTCGACCCGTCGGTGCGGTGCGTTGTGGTGTGCGGACATCATCCGCCGTTTACGAACTCGATGAATGTGAGCGATAACCGGCACGTGCAGGACAATTACGTGCCGGCCTTTCTGCGGCATTCAAAGTCGCAGGTATGGCTCAGTGGGCATAGTCACGCCTATGAGCGCTTCGTCGTGAAGGGTCGGCGGTTCATCGTCGCCGGAGGAGGGGGCGCACCACGACATAAGCTCATGGCCGACGATGAGCTCCGTCATGCGCATGTGGGGCCACCGCGCTCCAGGCGAACGATCAGCCCCTTTCACTCGCTCCTCGTGGAGCGTCACGGCGACTCACTTCACGTGTTCGTGGTGCCGTTGCGACGCAGTATTGGCAACGAAAAATTCAGTCGGTAGCCGATCCCACCCACCGTGATGAGATACTGCGGCTCCGATGGGTCGCGTTCGATCTTGCGCCGTAGCGAGACGATGTAGTTATCGACCGTCCGCACGGCCGGGCGCGTGTCAAATCCCCAGACATGGGCAAGAAGCGTCTCACGTCGCACAGGAGCCCCTTCCTCCATGGCCAGTGTGCGGATGATGCCGAGCTCCTTCTCATTCAGCGCAACCGGCTCATGGTCTCGCATGACGATCTGCCTGCGAAGATCGACGGTGACGTCACCCAACTGCAACGGAGAATCGGTCAGCGTCTCTGCAAGCGTGCGTCGCAGCAGGGCACGACACTTTGCAATCGCAAGTGACAGTGGCTGCGGCTTGATCCATAAATCGTCGATCCCGTAGGAGTACGCAGCAAGCTGTGCATCCAGGTCGGTTTCTGACGAGTGCCCGATGATCGGGATCTGCGGGTTGGTCACATGTAGCTGGTCGGCCAGCAGATGTCCGCGTCCTCCGGGCAGATCAAAGTCGATGATCGCCATGCGTACGCTTCGATCAGCCAGGATCCTGACGGCGTCCTCAGCGCTGGCAGCGCCGAGGACAAAAAATCCCTGACGCTGCAAGTGTTCCAAGAATGAGAAGCGCAACAGTTCATCTCCTTCAACAAGGAGAATCGGCAGATTGCGATATGGCATCTCTACCCTCGGCTCAATTTCGGCGGTTTAACCCGTGGGAGGCGGGTACCCGTCGAGTTCATTTCTGTCAAACGACAGAAATGTATGTCAACTCACATGAAAAACCATTCCGCGTTCTAGAGCGCGGATCAGTTTTTCTCCAGTACGATCTGCACCGTACGACTCATGAATCGCTGTTCCGGCGTGTCGTACGACGAAACACCGATCGGGAAGCGGGAGCTTCCCATGCCCTCGACGCGCGTCACCACACAGTCCGGTCGAAGGATCCTGAGCTGGTCGGCAACCGTATTGGCACGACCCAGCGATAGCTGCTGGTTCTTAGCCGCATCACCAAGGTCGTCGGCATATCCGATCACCGCAACGCGGTCTCCCGCGTCCAGGCGGCTGGCAAAGGTCTTCAGAAGCTCAAGGTCACGCTTGCCGAGTTCCGTGCTTCGCACCGAGAACATGGCCAGTGACAGACTGGAGAACTTGATGTCCTTCTTGAACTGGCCGACCGGGATCTCCATGTCCGTTTCCATCGAGTCACCGCTCTGGGTGTACACCTTCATCGACACGATGACGGCCTCTGGCGAGAGGGTGCGAAGCGTGCTGTCGTCAAGCGCAATGGCCGTGTT
>DNLG01000089.1:2785-3204 GCA_003488525.1 Bacteroidota bacterium
TTCGGAGCACAGTTGCCGCTGCCCACCTCGATGCGGATTCGGCTCGGGTCGATCTTCCAGACGTTCGTGAAGTAGTTGGCCACATTCTGCGCCCGCGCCTTTGCGATCACGCACGACGCGCCTTCTGATGTTTCATCGGCATAACCGCGGATGATCATGCTCACGGTGCCGTTCTTGATACGGTGAGCGAAGATGTTCAGGATGTCGAGGTTCACCAGATGCTGATCAGCCATGTTCGTTCCCGGCGTATACCCGTCGGTGATCATCAGCTGACGATAGCGTGAAGGGATGGCCGATGTGGCAGAATCAAAGAACACCGATGGTAGCACCATGAAGGTGAGTTCCTGCTTTTCGGAGGTCAGACGGATCTGCAGTTCCTCGGCGATGTCGCGGTTGAGCAGGTCCACCGTGTCGCCGTT
>DNLG01000097.1:0-6351 GCA_003488525.1 Bacteroidota bacterium
ATCGAGAAACTCAAGGCGATGTTCATCCGGAAAAAGTACGTCGATGAAAAGGGGTGGAATGACCTCGTGGCCTCGGTAGAGCAGGAGGTGCGTCTGGCCCAGGAAGCAGCATTGAGGCAGCCTCAGCCGACGGCGCAGGATGCTCTAACGAAGCTTTTTGATGATGGATCGCTTCCCAAGCACGGTGGTCTTGCCGCCGAGGGTATTGACCCGGTTGCGTCAGAGACCGTGATCACCGAAGAAGGACCGCGCATCAATCTTATCGAAGCTGTCAAACGTACGCTTGACCATGAACTTGGCGTTAACCCGCGCTGCGTGGTCTTCGGCGAGGATGTCGGTATGAAAGGGGGCGTGCACGGCGCTACGGTCGACCTTCAAGTGCGCCACGGAGCCGGACGTGTCTTTGACACATCGCTCAACGAGGATGGCATCATTGGTCGTGCCGTTGGCATGGCCGCCGCCGGCCTGATGCCTGTGCCGGAGATCCAGTTCCGCAAGTATCTTGATCCGGCCACCGAGCAGATCAACGATTGCGGAACGCTGCGCTGGCGCACCAATGGCGACTTTGCCGCACCGATGGTGGTCCGCATCCCGGTTGGCTTTTCCAAGCGCACCGGAGATCCGTGGCACAGTGTTAGCGGTGAGGCGATTCTAGCCCACACGCTTGGCTGGCGTATAGCGATGCCGTCGAACGCACAGGATGCGGTTGGATTGCTACGCACGGCGCTGCGGGGAAATGACCCGACGTTTTTCCTTGAGCATCGCGCGATTCAGGACACAGCGCCGGGTCGCGGGGTCTATCCCGGTGATTTGTATGCGATCCCGTTTGGCAAGGCCAACACCGTTCGTAGTGGGACAAAGGCAACCATCGTGACATGGGGCGAAATGGTCCACCGCGCCAAGTCTGCTGTCGAACTCTGCGCAGAGGATATCGAGATCATCGACCTGCGCACGATTGTACCGTGGGATCAGCAGGCCGTGTTGGAGTCTGTGCGACGCACGAATCGTTGCATGGTGTTGCATGAAGACACGATCACGGCCGGATTTGGTGCGGAGATCGCCGCTACAATCTCGCGTGAGTGTTTCAGTGCTCTCGACGCCCCAGTGGTCCGTTGCGCGTCGGCCGACGTGCCGATCCCCTACAACAAGGGGATGATGGACGCGGTGATCCCAACCATCGAAGAGGTCGCCGCACAGCTCCGAGCGCTGCTGGCATACTAAATCCCGGCCATGAGGAAACTTGTTCTTAAGTCGACAGCGCTTGCCGCTACGGGGCGAGCCTACAGGATCGCCTATGAGCAGGTTCTCAACGAGCAGCAGCTTCGGGCTGTGATGCATACCGACGGTCCGGCTCTGGTGCTTGCCGGCGCCGGCACGGGAAAGACGCGCACCCTTACCTACCGTGTGGCACGCCTGGTTGAGGATGGTATCGATCCATCGTCGATCCTGCTGCTGACCTTTACCCGAAAAGCTGCCGGGGAGATGATTCGTCGAGCCTCGGCCCTGCTCGATGGCCGCTGCGAGCGCGTGGCCGGGGGAACCTTCCACGCATTTGCATGGACATTGCTGCGGCGTTTCGGAGTGCAGGGAAGAGATGCGGCAGCGCCGCCAATGCAGATCCTCGATCAGT
The DNA here is from genome assembly GCA_003488525.1 of Bacteroidota bacterium. Lineage (GTDB taxonomy): Bacteria > Bacteroidota > Ignavibacteria > Kapaibacteriales > Kapaibacteriaceae > UBA10438. Next base: position 1,631 of record DNLG01000097.1, read on the forward strand.
CGGACGCGGAGGATGTCATGAGTCTCGTGCGGTCGCGCTCAGAAGCGATTCGTGGACGTAAGCGCTTTGCTAACAAGTCCACCCTGCACGACATGTATTCGAAGTCGGTGAACATGTCCAAGCCCCTTGCCGATGTGATCGCAGAGCAGTTTCCGCAGTTTGTCGACGATACCCAGACCATCGCCGAAATCATCCGGCGCTACTGCGCCTACAAACATGAGAATGGCCTGTTCGACTACGATGATCTCCTGTTGTATCTGCTTGCCATGACACGTGATGCGTCGATCGGTCCGGTGCTGCGCGCGCAGTATCGGCACGTGATGGTCGACGAGTATCAGGACACAAACAATCTCCAGCACCAGATCATTCTCGGTCTTGCCGGGAAGGCCGGTAACGTAATGGTGGTGGGTGACGATGCCCAGAGCATTTACTCGTTCCGCGGCTCGAACGTGCGCAACATCCATCAAGTACCTGAGACGTTTGATTCATGTCAGATCATTCGACTCGAGCAGAACTATCGCAGCTCGCAGCAGATTCTTGACCTCTGCAACACGATCATCGAGGGGGCTGCGGGGATGTTCGACAAGAAGCTCCGAAGCACAACGCCCGACGGTGAGTTGCCCATGCTTGTATCGTCCGTCAACGAGCGCCAGCAGTCGCAGTTCATCGTACAGCAGATACTCGAGCTGCGCGAGTCGGGCGTGCCGCTCGGAGAGATCGCCGTGCTCGTTCGTAGCGGCTTTCTGTCCTTCGATCTCGAGATCGAGCTGCAGAAGGCCAACGTGCCGTTTCGCAAGTTCGGTGGACTTCGTTTTGCCGAGGCGGCGCATATCAAGGACGTCATCGCGCGGTTGAGACTGACGGAAAATCCTCGTGATGTTGTCAGCTGGCATCGGATACTGCTGCAGCTCGAAGGTGTCGGACAGAAAACAGCCGAACAGGTCATCGATGCTTTGCTGGCGGTACCTGATCCGTTTGCAGAGGTCGAAAGGTCATATGGCGTTGGACCCAGGGCTGCCTCGGTTGTGGCAACGCAGGTCAGTACGCTGGCACGAGCCAGAGCCGTTGCCTCGCCAGAGCAGCGGATGCGCATGCTCGCCGATGACTATCATGCCGTTCTTCAGGCCAAGTATGACGATGCTCCTAAGCGCTGGAAGGACATAGAGACGGTTATCGGTATTGCCGGACGGTACGGATCGGTGTCGGATTTTCTTGCTGACATTGCTCTTGAGCCCCCTACAGATTCCCTCGATGATATCGATCCCGATGATGCCGAGCAGGAGTTTGTGACCGTCTCCACGATCCACTCTGCCAAAGGTCTGGAGTGGAACAGCGTCTTCCTCCCGTGGGTCAATGAGGGGCGGCTACCTTCGGCCCGCAGCGCCGAGAGCGAGGAATCTCTCGAAGAGGAACGTCGTCTGCTGTATGTTGCCGCGACGCGTGCCAAACGGCGTCTGACGCTGGTGTTTCCGGCCGTAATGTTTGAGTGGCAGCAGTCGGATGTGCTCGGCCGACCCAGCCGATTCCTCGATGTGGTGCCACGCGAAATGCTGCCGCAGTTCTATCTCACGGAAGAGGCCGGCAGTGATGCCGATCTTCCACGTCTGGAATGATACCGATGAGAAAAGCCCTCTTTCTTGACCGCGATGGCGTGATCAACGAGCGTCTTATGGGCGACTACGTTCGACGTCCGGAGCAGTTGCACGTGCTCGATGATGTCATTCCCATCTTGCTTGGAGCACGTCAGCGTGGGTATCTGCTTGTTCTCATCAGTAATCAGCAGGGAGTCGGTAAGGGGCTCATGTCGATGCAGGATCTTGATAGCGTCAACGCCGCTGCGCAGCAGAAACTCCGAACGTTCGGAGCGGAGCTGGACGCGATCTATGTTTGCACGGACCTTGCCGGCAGTGGCAGCCGGCGTCGTAAGCCAGAACCCGGGATGCTGTTGGAGGCCATTGACGATCATGATCTCGACCCCGCGCAGTGCTGGTTTCTCGGTGACACGCTAACTGATGCTCAGGCTGGCAGGGCAGCAGCAGTGTACACGGCTCTGGTCGGTGAGCATGATCGTGCCGATGCCGATATCGTTGCACCGTCACTGGCTGCCATCACAGCGCCGCTGCTTGCGGCGTTGGATCACCAGTAGGCCGGCGTTAGAGATACGCCTCGAGCTCGCTTTCGCTTTGCAGCAGCACGGGACGGCCGCGCGAACCGTCAGGCGGGCCAACGATCCCTGTCATTTCCAGCTCATCCACGATGCGAGCAGCACGGGCATAGCCGATCTTCAGACGACGTTGAAGCGTGGACGTGCTGGCCTGCTGCAGCTGGATAAAGATGCGTGCTGCTTCCTCAAAGAGTGCGTCACGGTCACTGTCGGATGAGCCCCCTGAGCCGCTGCGCTTGTTGATCGACGGAAGCATGTACGGACTTGAATACCCATGCTGCTTGCCGATCCATTCGCAGAGAGCTTCGACCTCGTCGGTGGAGATGAACGCGTTCTGCATGCGGATCGGCAAGGGTGTGTTTCCGGGGGCGAAGAGCATGTCGCCATTGCCGATCAGATGCTCAGCGCCCGTCCCGTCAAGGATCGTGCGCGAATCAATACGGGAACTCACCTGGTAGGCGATCCGTGCCGGGAAATTGGCCTTGATAAGCCCCGTGACAACATCAACGCTTGGCCGCTGCGTAGCAACAATGCAATGGATGCCCACGGCGCGAGCAAGCTGGGCAAGGCGGCAGATGGGCTCTTCGACCTCTTTCGAGGCCGTCATCATAAGGTCCGCCAGTTCATCAATGATCACAACGATGTACGGAATTGGCCGGTGCGCAATGCCTCCCTTGTCCTTGATCTTGCCTTCGCGAACGCGCTGGTTGTAGTCCAGAATGTTCCGCTGCCCGGCGGCAGCCAGTATGCTGAATCGCTGCTGCATTTCCTCAACGAGTGCCTTGAGCACGATAACGGCATTCTGCGGCGAGGTGATGATCGACTCGTTGATATCAGGCGAGATCGCCAGGAAGTGATCACGAAGCGAGGCATAGAGATTCATCTCGACACGTTTCGGATCGACGATCACGAACTTCAGATCGCGCGGATGCATCCGGTAGAGCAGCGAGGCAATGATCGTGTTGATTCCGACCGACTTGCCTTTACCCGTCGCACCGGCAATGAGCAGGTGGGGCATCTTGGTCAGGTCTGCGCAGTAGACCTCTCCCACAACCGTTTTGCCCATTGCAAGCGGCAGCTTGATGTCGGGGTTGTGATACTTCGGACTCTTGATGATGGAACTGAACCGCACGATGGCAGGATGCTGATTCGGGATCTCAATGCCTACAGTTCCCTTACCGGGAATCGGCGCAATGATTCGCACGCCCTGCGCCTTGAGGGCCAGTGCGATATCGTCTGCGAGATTCTCGATCTGTGACACCTTAATGCCGGAGGCCGGCACGAACTCATACTGCGTAACCACCGGTCCCGGTGTGACGGTGAGATTCTCGATGCGGACGCGAAATGTCTCCAGCTTCTCCTGCAGCGTCTTGGCATTGGCCTCAAGTTCCGAGTCGTCAACTGCCCCTTCATCGGGAATGTCCACCAGCAGGCCTGCCACAGGGGGCTTGTAGGCGATCTCCTCGTCGTACAGAGTTACGTTCGAGAGCTGCACTTCGGGTTCGATCGGGAACAGCGTGTCCTGAACCTTTGAACGGCGCTCAACAACGATGCTGACCGGCGGTTCTGCGGCGACCTCCGACTCGTCTTCGACGTCCGCCGTCTCCTCATCCTCACGCGGAAACAATGCGATTTCTTTTGTTGGATGAAGTTGCTGCAGGCGCTTTTCGACCTCCGATAGGTCCACCGAAGGAGGAGCAGGCACTGCGGAGGCAGGGGGCGTGCGTGGCGCCGATCTGGGGCGCTCCTGACCGGGGTCGGCCGGCAGAGGCCGTAAGATCCGCACCGAGCCTGAGAGTTGCTGACCGAAACCGGCATCATCGGCGGAAGAGTCATCGTCAGCGTCAGGTTCAGATTCCTCTGCGCGCCGGCGGATGATCGATGCGGGTTCGTCATCGAGACTGCGCGGACGAATGATCGAGCGCTTTTCGGCGCTGAAAAAAGGCGAACGACGCAATGCTGCAGGTTGCTCAAGATCGTCGGTCAGCGGTTCGTCGTCTTCATCCTGATCATCGGAGTCATCCTCGATTGGACCGTCATCGGAAGCTGCCCGGGGCTCTTTCGTCCACACGTACGAAAGCATGGTCGCAAGGCGCGAGCGCAGACCCGCCATGACGTCCTGCGCCGAAGCCGACATACTGCGCACGTTCATCTGGAACCCGAAGACAAACAGAGCTCCCGTGATGAGCAACCAGATGAGGATACTTCCGAAGCGACCCACCAACGGCGTGGTGATTCCTGCAAGGAACTGACCGATCGCACCCGTGGCCTCACGGGGAATCACATCGAACCCTTCAAGCAGCTGCAGCGAGGCTATAAGACCGGCAAGAGCGGTAAAGGCCGAAACCGAGACGATCGATCTGCGGGCAACCAGGGGAGTGATTCGCTGGTATCGGAAGAGGTCCAAGGCCCAGAGCATCAGCAGCACAGGAAGGATCACGGACCAGACCCCGATGCAGGCAGTATACATCCAGTTGGCAAGGACAGCACCGAAGAGTCCGATCCAGTTCTGGGTCTGATCGAACTTCATGCGGATCTCGCTATCGCCCTGGATCAC
>DNLG01000097.1:6563-8664 GCA_003488525.1 Bacteroidota bacterium
CAGGGAGAACACCGCCAGCAGCACGGCACCGATCTTAAACCGACGCAGGCGGTCGACCTCGTCGTTAAGACTCCGCTGACGCACACGTGGAGCCTCCTCCGATGGGGAAGGTTCGTTCTGCGTCGAAGGTCGACGCTTGAGTGGTATGTGTTCCGGACGTGGAGCCATTTGCCTCGATGCTGCGCCTCAATTTAATGGTAAATTCGCCCCATTCATGCAGTCCGCACCGCAACTACCGATTGTCATTGCCGGTCCGTGCCTCGTCGAGTCACGAGACCTCGTCATGCGCGTGGCCGAGCATCTGGCCAGGATCTGCTCGGACCTTCCCGTGCAGCTCGTGCTCAAGGGAAGCTATCGAAAGGCTAACCGAACCAGTGCAGATTCATTTTCGGGCATTGGCGATGAAGACGCCCTCGGGTTTCTGCAGCATGCCGGTCAGCAGCATGGACTGCCGACGCTTACCGATATCCATTCTGACGCCGAGGCGGCGCTGGCGGCCTCCTTCGTTGACGTTCTGCAGATTCCGGCGTTTCTCAGTCGGCAGACCTCGCTGCTGCAGGCTGCTGCGGCCACGGGGCGGACAGTCAATATCAAGAAGGCGCAGTTCATGGCCCCGGATGACATGGCTAAGGCTGCCGATAAGGTCGTCAAAGCCGGAAATACGAATGTCTGGCTTACCGAGCGCGGAACGTCCTTCGGCTATCACGACCTCGTGGTTGACTTCCGTTCACTGGTCATCATGCGCCAAAGCGGTTTTCCGGTGATCTATGATGCCACGCACAGCGTACAACAACCGTCGATCGGTGCGCAGTCGGGTGGACGTCGGGAGTTCATCCCGGCCCTGGCTCGGGCGGCCGCTGCCGTTGGAGTGGATGGCATATTCGTGGAAACTCATCCGGATCCGTCCACAGCCCTGAGTGACGCGGCCACGCAGCTGCCGCTGGAGGATATGCGGGACTTTCTGACAATGGTACTTGACCATTGGCACCGATGACAAAGGGGCTCCTGGCACTGGGTCTTGTGGTGCTGACGGTGAGTGGCTGTGGCGAACGTCCCTCCGGCACCAAGGTCGCCGAAGATCCGTTTGTGTCAGCCCCTTCCCAGCTGGCAACAAACGTGATCGTAACGTTCTCCGATTCAAGCCTTGTGAAGGCCCGGCTGTATGCTTCTGCTGGCCGTATTCTCGAAGACCAGCAGAAGACGACCATGAGTGGTCCGGTGACCGTGGACTTCTTTGACCGCGACAATCTCGACCCTGTGGCACGACTAACGGCAGACTCCTGCGTGGTCGACGACAGGACAAAGAACATGGTGGCCATTGGCAACGTTGTCGTCAACTCGCTGCGCCGGCAGCTAACACTGCGCACGTCGCAGCTGTCATGGATTCAGTCCAGCCAGCGCATTCGAAGTGACGATGAGGTTCGTATCGATACCCCCCAGGAACGTATCGATGGTGTTGGTTTCGAGTCAAATCAAGACCTGACGTCGTATAGACTTTCGCGTGTTCGTGGAGTGCAGCGTAAATGAGACAGCGACTGATCGTCGGAAACTGGAAAATGAATCTGCTTCAGGCCGAAGCTCTGGCGCTGGTCGATGAGCTCGAAAGCGCCGGTGCTGTCTCGGACAACGGCGTTGAGGTGGTGATCTGTCCGCCGTACACTGCGCTTGCGGCGATTGGCGGCCGCGGGACTGATGCAATAGCACTTGGCGCGCAGAACTGTCACGCCCGGCAAAAGGGCGCATTCACCGGTGAGATCAGCGCTGAGATGCTCATCGACGCCGGATGCAGGTATGTGATTCTCGGACATAGTGAGCGGCGTCGCGATCAGCACGAGACCGATGTCGAGATTGGGCACAAAGCCAAACATGCTCTGCAGTCCGGGCTGCGTCCGATCATCTGTGTCGGAGAACAGCTCGAGCAGCGTCAGGATGGAAGGACACACGAGGTCATCAGTGGTCAGATCGACGGCATCGTTGAATCTGCCGGTGTTCAGGTCGTTTCGGCATCGGTGATCGCCTATGAACCCGTCTGGGCCATAGGCACTGGGCTTGCCGCTACAGCCGAGCAGGCGCAGGAGGTTCACTCGGCCATGCGAGGGCA
>DNLG01000097.1:8891-18964 GCA_003488525.1 Bacteroidota bacterium
GCAGGCTTGTTTGCCTGTGCAGACATTGACGGTGCCCTTGTCGGGGGCGCATCATTGCAAGCGCGCGAGTTTGCCCTGATCGTCCAGCACGCTCGGGACGGTCAACGATGAAATTCACCTACGCCAACATCGTTACGCTAAGTCGGTTCTTCATGGCGCCGATTTTTTTGATCTTCATGCTCTCGGACTCACCGATCGGGACCATCGTTGCGCTTGCAATCTTCGTTGTAGCGGCTTTGACCGACTGGCTTGACGGGTATCTGGCTCGCAAGTATGGCGAGGTTACCGATCACGGAGTGTTCCTTGATCCGCTTGCCGACAAGGTTCTTACAACTTCGGCGTTCGTGGCCCTGTACATGCTGAACCTCATGCAGATGTGGATGCTCGTGGTGATCGTGCTGAGAGATTTCGGAACCACTGCCATGCGGTCGATCGCCGATGATCGAGGAATGACAATGAAGACCAGCACCGTCGCCAAGGTCAAGACTTTTCTCCAGATGGTCGTGATCATCGTCGCGATCCTGTGTCTTGCAATTCTTGGCAGTGCGCCGAAGAACTCTCACATCTGGTCGGTGGCATCGTCCTTTATCGATCTCGGCGGAGTAAGTGCCGGACTTCTCGTGGTGACCATTCTTTCGATCTACAGTCTTATCCAGTATATCATCGTCAACAGGAGACTCTTCAGCCGTGGCCGCCCATAAGATCCCCCGTCCAAAGCTTAGCACACTTCCGCAGTATGTGGCCACCATGTTTGGTATCGGCTTGCTCCCGATCATGCCCGGCTCCTATTGCAGTTTACTGGTGGCGCTCCCCGGACTGTACCTGAGTCTCTTCACCACCATCCCCACGCAGAGCATTGCCATCGGATACGCCATTGGCGGCGTGGTGTTTGCTATTGCCGGACATTGGAGCATCAAGCGTATTCAAGACGGTTGGGGACATGACCCAAGCGTTGTGGTCATTGATGAAGCTGTCGGTATGTGCATCACCATGCTTTTCCCGGCGGCCTGTGGAGGGCTTGCGCTCTGGATGACGGCCGTGTTCCTGTTCCGCGTCTTCGATGTGATGAAGCCTTGGCCGATGAACGTTATTAATGATCGCACAGAGGCATGGGCAGTCATGGGTGATGACGCCGTTGCGGGCCTGGTGGCGGGGTTTTCGACGCAGCTCGTTGCCACAGCCCTCATGGCACTTGGAATCGCCATTGCGCCGTGATCATTGCCGTAGTTGGTCCTGAAAGCCCCATTTGACAGGCATTTGCGCGCATCGGAGGCGTAAAAAGCCCGTGAAATAGGTCGATGTGGACAAATCATCCTTGAAAAGCCCTGTCAGCGCTCGATATTTTGCCTTCACGCAATTCCTCTTTCCTCACTCGTACTCATCGGGGTTCTTATGAACAAGGCACAGCTTATCGAAGCTATCGCCAACGGTGCCGGTCTTAGCAAGTCTCAGGCCGACAGTGCGCTCAACGCCTGCATCAGCGCTATCAAGTCTGAAATGGGCAAGGGCGGCAGTGTTTCACTCATTGGTTTTGGTTCCTTCAGCGTTGGCAAGCGCGGTGCTCGCACTGGTCGCAATCCAGCCACTGGCGCTACGATCAAGATCGCAGCACGCAAGGTCGCGAAGTTCACGGCCGGTGCTGATCTCAAGTCTGTCGTGAATGGCGAAAAGAAGGGTGGAGCCAAGAAGGCCGCTCCGAAGAAGGCTGCTCCGGCAAAGAAGGCAGCAAAGAAGAAGTGACGACTGACGTCGAAATAGCCCGCCAAACGGCGGGCTTTTTTTTGCCCTATTTTTGCTGCCGATGCCTCTGCGCCACCTGCTGACGACCGACGATCTCTCGCTTGATGAAATCGACCTGATTCTCAAGCGTGCCGCCGAGTTTCTCACCCCTACTGGACTGGTTCACAAGAGCCTCGACACGCTCGCTGGTAAGCGGTTTGTGCTGGCATTCTATGAAGCGTCAACACGCACACGGCTTTCATTCGAATCGGCCATTGAGCGCATGGGAGCCAGCTGTGTTCTCTTCACGGAAGCTGGAAGTAGTGTCGAAAAGGGCGAGTCGCTCGATGAAACCATACGCACGATCGAGGCCATGGGATTCGATGCCATGATTCTACGGCACGCCATCAACGGGACGCATTCTCACATTGCTGGATGGACGTCGATGTCGGTCATCAACGCCGGCGAAGGGACGATGGCACACCCGACGCAGGCACTGTTGGATGCGTCGACGATCAGAGAGCGATTCGACCGCGTCGAGGGCGTCAAGGTCGTGATCATCGGCGATCTGCTTCATTCACGCGTGGCCCGTTCCACAGCGTCGGTTCTTTCTCGACTTGGGGCCGATGTTGGATGGTGCGCGCCGGAATCCCTGGCGCCGGTGGGTGAGATATCCAGGCTGCGTCGGTTTGATGATGCACGCCACGCCATGCAGTGGGCAGATGTTGTGTTTCTTCTGCGGATACAGAGAGAGCGGATCGTCTCCGATCACGTGCCGGATATCGACGAGTACCGTCGTCAATATGCAGTCACCTCTTCACTTGCAGCTGATCACTCCTCGGTGGTCATCATGCACCCCGGGCCGGTCAATATCGGCGTCGAGCTCGACGAAGCCCTTCTAAACGTTCCACAATGTCTCGTTCACCGCCAGGTCACGCACGGCGTTGCCGTTCGCATGGCCGTTCTTGAACTGATCTGCCGGTAGGCCCATCATTAACCGCGACGTCTAACAACACCATACCCATGCCGAAACGCACAGACATCTCCACCATTCTCGTCATCGGATCGGGTCCGATCGTCATCGGTCAGGCCTGCGAGTTCGACTATTCCGGAACACAGGCCTGCAAGGTTCTTCGTGAAGAGGGATATCGGGTCGTGCTGATCAACTCCAATCCGGCGACGATCATGACCGATCCAGGTATTGCCGACGCGACGTACGTCGAACCGATAACTCCTGAGTACATCGAAGAGGTGATCAAGAAGGAGCGTCCCGATGCGATCCTGCCAACCATGGGCGGTCAGGTGGCACTCAATGCAGCGGTGGAGTTGCACGAGCGCGGAATCCTCGACAAGTATGACATTGAGCTGATCGGCTCCAAGGTCGAGTCGATCCACAAAGCTGAAGATCGCGAGCTGTTTCTTCAGGCCATGCAACGCATTGGCATGGACATGCCGAAAGGGGGCTTTGTCCACGAGTTCGAAGAGGGGATGAAGATGATCGACCTCGTCGGCTTTCCGGCCATCATCCGTCCTTCGTTTACGCTCGGTGGTACCGGTGGGGGTATTGCCTACAACATGGAGGAGTACCGAGAGCTGCTTCGAAACGGTCTTACGGCCAGCCCCATTCAGCGTGTCCTCGTCGAGGAAAGCATTATCGGCTGGAAGGAGTATGAGCTCGAGGTCATGCGTGACACCAAGGATAACGTTGTGATCATCTGTTCGATCGAGAATGTTGATCCCATGGGTGTGCACACGGGTGATTCGATCACTGTTGCACCTGCGCAGACCCTGACCGATCGCGAGTATCAGCGCATGCGTGACGCATCACTGAAGATCATCCGCGAGATTGGCGTCGAGACCGGTGGTTCAAACATTCAGTTTGCTGTCAACCCTGCCACGGGTCGTATGATCGTGATCGAGATGAATCCACGTGTTTCGCGCAGTTCGGCCCTGGCATCCAAGGCCACCGGCTTCCCGATCGCGAAGATGGCGGCCAAGCTGGCCGTTGGCTATACGCTCGATGAGATCACGAATGACATTACCAAGAAGACACCGGCCTGCTTTGAGCCATCTATCGATTACGTGGTGGTGAAGATTCCGCGCTGGGACTTCGAAAAGTTCCATGAGGCCGACAACACTCTGGGTATTCAGATGAAGTCTGTCGGCGAAGCGATGGCCTTCGGACGGACGTTCAAAGAAGCGCTGCAGAAGGCGATCAGATCGCTCGAGCAGAAGCGATTTGGGTTCGGTTTCGACCGTCCTGGATATGTCGAGGCACTTGCTCATGATGCGACCGAGCTCGCCCCTTTACAGGCGCGCCTTCGTCGGCGCACATCGACATCGATCTTTGACCTTTGCGATGCTCTCGCCTCGGGTATGAGCACGGAAGAGATCCATGCACTGACCAAGTACGATCCATGGTTCATCGTGCAATGCCGTCAGATCGTCGACATGGCCAAGGGGCTTCATGATGACGTCAGTGCAGGTGCGGTCTCGCTGGCCACGATCGACGTGGCGCGCATGCGCTCGCTCAAGCGCTATGGGTTTAGCGACGTGCAGATCGCGCTGATGATGAACACCGGTGAACTTGACGTGCGCCAGCGGCGCAGGGAGCTTGGCGTTGTTCCCGTCTACAAGACCGTTGACACATGTGCGGCGGAGTTCGTCTCGGAGACGCCATACCACTACTCGTGCTATGACACGGAGAATGAGGCATTTGCCAGTGATCGAAAGAAGGTGATCATTCTCGGCAGTGGACCAAATCGTATCGGACAGGGCATTGAGTTCGACTATTGCTGCGTGCAGGGAGTGTTTGCGCTTCGCAAGGCAGGGTATGAGGCCATCATGATCAACTGCAACCCCGAGACGGTCTCGACCGACTACGATACGACCAGTCGACTGTACTTTGAGCCCCTTACCTTCGAAGACGTCATGAACGTCATCGAACTGGAGCGTCCCGACGGCGTGATCATCACCTTTGGTGGGCAGACGCCGTTAAAGCTTGCTCATCAGCTGCAGGCTGCCGGTGTTCCGCTGATCGGAACGTCGCCCGAGGGGATCGACCTGGCGGAGGACCGCAAACGCTTCGGTGATCTGATCTCTTCGCTCGGCATACCATGTCCGCCTTGGGGGACGAGTACTACCGAGGAACATGCCGTGGAGATCGCCGATCGGATTGGATACCCAGTTCTGGTGCGCCCGTCATATGTTCTCGGTGGACGTGCTATGCAGATCTGCTATCGTGAGGATGCACTCCGCTCCTACATGCGTTCGGCCATTGCGCAGGATCCGTCGCGGCCGGTGTTGATCGACCACTTCCTGGAAAATGCTCTTGAGTTCGACGTTGACGCGATAAGTGATGGGACGACCACCGTCATCGGTGGCATCATGCAGCATATCGAAGAGGCCGGCATTCACTCGGGCGATTCGTCCTGTGTGCTCCCTCCGTACAACGTCGGTGAAGAGATCATCGAGACCATGCGGGGATATGCCCGATCGATGGCTCGCGAGCTGAAGGTGATTGGTCTGATGAACATCCAGTTCGCGGTCCAGAATGGCATCGTGTACGTGCTCGAGGTCAACCCGCGTGCCTCTCGCACGGTGCCATTTGTTTCGAAGGCCACGGGCGTTCAATTGGCACAGCTCGCAACACGGGTGATGACTGGCGAGTCCTTGGAATCCTTGTCGGTTCCGGAGTTTACCACATCAATCAACCGCACGGCAATAAAGGAGTCGGTCTTTCCTTTCGCGAAGTTTCCCCACGCGAGTGTGTTTCTGGGTCCGGAAATGCGCAGCACGGGCGAGGTGATGGGCATGGATACTTCGTTCGGACGCGCCATCATCAAGTCGCACATCTCGTCGGGTAACGGGCTTCCGATCCAAGGAAACGTCTTCATTTCTCTGAGCACGCACGACAAGACGTCGAGAGCTGTTGAGCTGGCAGGGGGCTACCGAGACCTTGGGTTTACGATCCTGGCAACGCGTGGAACGGCCTTGTTTCTGCGTGAGCATGGCGTCGAGGCTGAGGCCGTGCTCAAACACTATGAGGGTCGTCCGAGTGTGATTGATCAGATTGCCAATGGCGAGGTACAGATCGTTATCAATACGCCACTAGGTGAGAATGCCCGCTACGATGAAGCGGTGATGGGGCGTACGGCCATGAAGTACAAGGTTCCATTTTTCACCACGCTTGCCGCTGCAGAGGCGTCTCTGCATGGGATCATGGCTCTGCGTGCAGAACCGGCGTCGGTGATGTCGCTCCAGGACCACTATGCACGCACGGCGTCCTGACGTCCCGGCTGTCTGGACGATCCGTGATATCGTCACCTGGGGTAAGGAATTCTTCACTTCCAAGGGCATCGACGAGGCGCGTCTGACCATTGAACTGATGGTCTGCGCGGTCTTGCGCATTCGGCGTCTGGAGCTCTACACGGACCACGATCGCCCCCTGACCAAGGCCGAGCTAACACGCCTGCGTGAGATGGTGCAGCGTCGCGTTAAGCATGAGCCGCTGCAGTACATCATCGGAGCTGCGGATTTTTTTGGCCTCTCGTTCACGGTCAGTCCGGCCGTGCTTATCCCGCGTCCGGAGACCGAGATCCTTGTTGACAGGGTCCTGCGGTTTGTCACTGACATCAAAGCGCCCCTGCGCTGTCTGGACGTCGGCACCGGCAGTGGTATCATACCCATCACCGTAGCGAAGAATGCTACGCTGACTTCATGGACGTGCATGGATGTTTCCGACGGCGCATTGACCTGCGCACACGAGAATGCCGTTACGCACGGTGTGGAAGATCGGATGATGCTTGTGAACGGCGACTTCCTTGATACCGTGCCGGCTGGTGGCCCTTGGGACATCATCACTATGAACCCTCCATACATTGCAGAAGCTGATATTGCTGAGCTGCAACCCGAGGTCAGGGATTTTGAGCCGAAGGGGGCTTTAACGGATCATGCCGACGGTCTGACGTTCTATCGGCGCTTTGCCGAGGTGGCACACGAGATACTGGCACCGTCGGGAACAGCATGCTTAGAGATTGGTCATGGTCAGGTCGAAAAAATCATAGATATTCTGACTTCGCATCGGCTAACCTGCGAGGTTGTTGATGATCTGGCCGGCATTGCGCGGTTGGTCATCGTCCGTCTGAAGTGACAACGTTCCGTTGTGCACCAGTCATAGCACTCGACACGATTGTTCAGTTCTTGATGCGTATGTCGTCGTCGCCAAGTTGATTCCGTCACGCCCGATTCTCAAGGGACTCCTCATGCGTTTTGCGCTTCTTACCCTGTTTGCTGCGGTTGTCTTGGCCGCGTGTTCTGATGATTCGACCACTTCGCCGGACGATTCGGAACTACAGACTCCCGCTGTCGGATCAGTGTTTAATCTTACTGGATGGCGGTTTAAGGAGAAAAGTACCGGCGACTCGCTGCCGGGAACGACGGCAGCGTCCGTCATGACGATCGTAGAGAAGAACATCTCCTATGAAGGCAAGTCCGGAGTATGGAAAACCATCATCACGGACGTTCGCACGGGGCGCGACACAGATACGCTCTACATGTGTTACGACGCAAATAAGGATCTGCTGCTGCTGGACCCACGCCGGATGGCGGAAATCAACGCCACGTTGCCAGCCGGTGTGCGGCGCCTGAGCTGGATACGATTGCCGCTGTCAACAAAATCTCGCTACCGAGACACCATTATCACGTCTGGAGTGTTCGATGGTAAGCAGGTGCAGAGACGACTTCTTGTCAATGCCGAAGTTTCTGGTGGGGGCAATTTTGACTTCGGCTCCGGTGACATCTTTTCGTTCGGATTCTTTATTCGTCTCGTTGACGAACTCAATTCGACGCAAGGCTCTGTGCCCGTGCAGCTCAAGGCTGTTTTTCTTGATGAGTACTGTTACTACGCTCCGAAATTGGGAGTGCTCACCGAAAGAACCCAGCAAGGATATTCATACGCCGGGAAGGTCTCAGATGGCAGGTATTTCGAACTGCTATCATACACTCTGAAGTGATCGGTTGCGCTGCCACTAAAACATCCTCGGAACAGATGTCGATCAATGAATTCTCTGGTCATTACAGTAATTTTACAGCTGAAATCATGCAGTGCTTTTGCATGTTGAACACACAATGTCTTCACCTATAGGAATCACTATGCGTAACCTTCTCATACTCGTGCTTGCAGCGGCATTTGTTGTCTCGTGTTCGAGCAATGATCCCGTGTCTCCTGCGGAGCCTACCGTCAAGATTCCCGGCAAGGGTTCAACGTTCGAGATCGCCGGCTACCAGTTAGACGCTGCCAATGTCAAGATCGCGAACTCGGACTTCACCGCTGTGCAGACGGTAGCCAACACCGGTCTGAGCTTCGGCGATAAGACCGGTGTGTGGTCCACCACCACGACCGATAACGCCTCCGGTGAGGTGCTCGACACGAACTACATGTGTCTGGATGAGAAAAAGGATCTTCTTCTTTGGACCCCCGAGCTCGGTGAGGATGGAAGTTCACGCTGGTTGCGTCTGCCGGTTTCCACCGGTCTGGTATCTTTCGATTCGGTCGTGTCCACCGAGGAATTCAACGGAATTCCTATCGAGCTGGCAGTTTCGGTTAGGGCAGAACGAAGCGGTGAGGAGACAATCGTCGTCGCTGGTTCGTCCTTTGCTACCAAGAAGATCACGCTCAGATACACCATTCGTGTTTCTGCCTTGGGGCAGGTGATCGATACGGCCACGTTCAACGAAACGCAGTGGTTCGCCCCCTCCCTTGGTATGATCATTCAGCGCTCAACCGGTGCCTATACACTGGCCGATCAGGATTCGCCCGGTAGCTTCTTCAAGCTCACAAAGTATACGCTGAAGTGATTCTGCTTCCGGGCATTCCGGCCATGCTTTCCGGAGCGCTCGTGGAACCGAATTCGTGTTGCGAAATCGCCACATTAGCCGGGATTGTTCTCGGTGGCTTTTTCGTAGGTTTGCCGCATCATCAAGCCCCGTATCATCACGGGGCGTTCTTTTCGACACAAACACATTCTCATCTCACAAGGGTTGATGTATGAAGAACCTGACGAATGCACTCTTCATCGGCGGATGCTTGGTCGCTGCCTACCTGCTGTTTTACCTCGTTCTAGGTAATCCCGGCAACTTCAATGATCCTGAGAAGCTGGATCCGAAGAACGCTCTGGGCACGATCTACACAGGGGGCTTCCTTGTGGGACTGCTGATGGCCTGTATTCTCATCGCCCTCACGTTTACGATCGAGCGGATGTTCACCATCGGTAAGGCCGGCGGTAGCGGCAACCTGAAGGACTTTGCTTCGAACGTTGTCGGTCAGGTCAAGGCGGGTAACTATGAGGCTGCCATTGCCGCCTGTGACGAGCAGCGCGGAGCACTCGCAAACGTGTTGCGTGCCGCCGTAGAGCGCTTCCGCACCGTTGAGAAGGACGGCAGCCTTAATGCCGACCAAAAGCTCTCGGAAACCCAGCGTGTGATCGATGAGAACATGAACCTCGAGACGCCGCTGCTTGAGAAGAATCTGTCGATCCTTTCAACGGTCGCTTCGGTGTCGACCATGATCGGTCTGCTCGGTACGACGCTCGGGATGATCCGTTCGTTCCAAGCGCTTGGTGCTTCGGGGACGGTTTCTGCACAGGCTCTGTCGATCGGTATTTCGGAAGCTCTCTACAACACGGCCGGTGGACTGATCGCCGCTATCATTTCGATCGTGGCGTTCAACTTCTTTACGACCAAGGTCGACGACTTCACCTACAACATGGATGAGGCCATTCTTGAGCTGATGGAAACCCTGTCACTCAAGACCGGGACGAAGCACTGATTCTCTCCCTGAACGAGGAGTAGGTTCATCCTCCCTTTTCGTAAGTAAGGAATCCTGAATGTCGAAGATCAAAAAGAAGCGCCTCGGATTTGTGCTGGACATGACGCCACTGGTGGACATCACGTTCCTCCTGTTGACGTTCTTCATGTTCACTGCCAAGTTCAAGAGCGAGTCGGAAAACCAGCAGAAGGTCGAGATCAAACGGCCAAAGACGCAGGCAGACACAGCCAAACTCGCCGACAAGGACCTTGTGATGGTCAAAGTCGGTGTTGACTCCGTGCTGAAGGATACCGCCTGGTACGTGTCCATGATCAACGAGCAGGACGTAACGTCGTTGCGTCAGGCTATGCTTGAGGCGAAGTTCCCCGGGGCGGATGACAAGACCGTCTCGTTCAAGGTCACGGACACCGTATGGCTGGGTAAGATCGTCCAGTCCTGCCGCGTGGTCAACCCCAAGGCGTCATTTGCAATCGATGCAGACAAGCGGCTGCGCTATGAATGGATCGAGAAGGCCGTCAACGAGATG
>DNLG01000097.1:19089-35147 GCA_003488525.1 Bacteroidota bacterium
AGAAGTCCGCCAACGAGATGAGAAAGAACCGAGCGACGACGTTCAATTTCGTCACGGAGAAGAAGCAGGGTCTTTGATCTGCTACGGCCAGCCGTTATGGCAGCCAACGAGTACAACACCTTAATCGAGCGAAAACGAGGTCAACATGGCAGGTGGTGGTGGAGATTTAGGCGGAGGGAAATCCCAACGGCGGGGGAAGAAGGGCAAGCGGAAGGCCAAGAAGCGTCTTGGATTCCGTCTCGACATGACCCCACTGGTGGACATTACCTTTCTTCTGCTGACGTTCTTCATGCTGACGACGTCGATGATCACTCCGCAGACAATGGAGATGAACGTGCCTCCCGAGATGGATGTGCCGATCGAGGTCAAGCAATCAGAACTTTTAACGCTGCGTCTGCGCGAAGACGGTGCGATCTTCTATAACATGGGACTCGATGCCCCGGAGAAGATCGCTCTGAAAGCGCTCCGCAAGGTCGTCATCGACCAGAACGTCCAATTGAAGAACCGCTGTATCGTCGTTCTCAAGGCCTCTGCCAATGCCCCTTACGGCCTGGTCGTCTCTATTCTTGATGAACTGAACATGGCCGAGCCGGAGATCCTGTCGGGGCTCAAGGCAGCGGGTATCAACGAGCGTAAGCGGAAGTTCACAGTAGCACCGATGGAAGCAAAGGATATCGAGGAGATCAAGGGGCTATGAGTACCGCAGCAAACTACTCTGAGTCACAGGCCGGACTTTCCTACGGCGCCCAGGAGATCAAGGAGCTGATCCGCATCAACACACGGAAGGCCTTTGTCCGTGTGATGTTGCTACTTCTGCTGATCGCTCTCTACACATTCGTTGGACCCATAATCAGCGAGTGGATATTCCCATCCCCTAAGGTCGTCAGGGTGCGTCTTGCGAAGATCAGCCTTGATGCCTTGCCCCCTCCGCAAAGCCAGACAGAAGAGGCGCCTCCTCCGCCGCCACCTCAGAATGTACCTTCAGGGCCTGCTGCACGTGCGGGTACGCCTGTTCCAGTGCCGGACGCGGAGCTTGCTCCAGATGTAAAGGATTTTGCCAATACTGACGAGATCAATCGTGCATCGGCCGTCGGTGGCTCGGGTGAAGACGACGGCAGCTGGGCTGACAACATCGGGCAGCCTGTTGCCATCAAGGAGCGGGAAGTAGAGCCAAATCCGGAGGACTTTGTTGCCGTCGAGGAAGAACCGAAGTATGATGACATCGCACTGCAGCGCCGAGTCCAGTATCCGGACGTGGCACGGCGTGCCGGCATCGAGGGAATGGTTCTGGTGGGAGCTCTCATCGGCAAGAACGGTGCGATCGAAAAGATCCAGGTGTTTGAGTCCGACCACGAGAGTTTAGACAAGGCTGCCGTGCAGGCAGTCAGGGAAACCACGTTCACACCGGCAAAGCAGAACGGACAGCCCGTTCGTGTCTGGGCACGGATTCCGATTCGATTCCGCCTGAGGTAGGGAAGTCGCGCACAACGGCTTTGCTTGTTCGAGCAGGCCGCTGGTCAGGTACGTTCCCAGTGTTGCCATCCGGCATACTTTCAGATGTTTCATTCTCTTAACATCCTCGTACGAGTGGCGGTGATCGTCGTCGGTCTCCTCATGGTGGCGGGATTAATGTCGCTGTTCCCTGAACCGACGTCCTTGAATGAAACGTTTGGACTTATCGTCGTTCTTTTTGGTGCGTACCGCATGGTCCAGTACCTTTCAACGAGGCGGCGCATCATGAACGATCCGGAAGAATGATCATGCCTCACATGATTCCCAGCACCTTGCGCCCGCCATTTGTGGCACTCCTTCCAACGTTCTGGGCGATTCTCTTACTGTCATGTGGCGGCGGCGAAACACCCCGGCCAGCTATGGAGACGGCAGTATCAGGAGCGCTAACGGTTCTGGTTGATGAAGAGATCCGTCCGCTGCTCGATTCGATCGTCATCTACCATGCGCGTGAGAACCCCAAAGCCAGCGTCACGCTTCGGTCATTGTCGGCCACCGAGACCATGAGACGGATCATCGGCCGCTCCGAGCGCATCGCAATCGTCGCTCGCGACTACACCCCGGAGGAAGACTCGCTGATCAAGGCGGCGGAGCTCGATACGGTGCCAAGAGCTCTGGTAGCTCGAGATGCGTTGGTGTTTTTCGTGGATAGATCTTTCCCGTACGACACTATGAACGCCGAGCACATCCGTGCCTGGCTGGCCGGACGCGCCGGTGTCAGGTCATCCTATCCAAAGCTCGCGAAGGACCCGGTGTTCGTCGTCTCAGGGGGCTCTTCCGGATCGGTGTACGGCAATATTGCCAACGTTGTTCTTGCACGGCGGGCTCCCTCCGTGAAGATGCTCGCCACGGCCTCTACCCATGCCGATGTGGTGCGGGAGGTTCGCGCGAACCCTACGCTTATCGGCGTCGGATACCTGTCGCAGATACGCGGCGATACGTCCATCAAGGCTCTGCGTCTGAGCTATACCGGACCCGACGGAACGCATGAGTGGCCCAAACCTGTTCATCCTGCGTACCTGATGATGGGGAAGTATCCCTTCCCGGTGCCGATTTTTGCCTATGTGACGTCGAAACCGAGTCAGCACGATGTTGCCTTCGGATTCATGCAGTTCGCAACGCGCTCAAACAAAGCGCAGTACAGTTTGTTCAACGCGGGGATCGAACCGGCACATGCCAAGATCACGCTGTATCTACCTGAGGAATAAGCAGATCATGACGTTTTTCACGAAAATCTCCGCACTCGCGGCATTGCTCCTGGCGCTTACACTTCCGGCACCGGCTGACGAGTTTGACAATGCCAAGAAGGCTGCGTCTGCAGGCGACTATTTGGTTGCGCTCGGACACATCCGCAACGCCGTGTCTGAAGACCCCCAGGATGTGGATCGCCTGAGACTGGCCTCGGCGATCTATCTCGAAATGGAGATCAAGGATACGGCGCTCATGTATGCCCGACGTGTTTTCGATGACGACGACGAGGATGCAGAGTCAGCGCTGCTTCTGAGCCGTGCATTGGTTGAGTCGCAGAAGGCAGCTGAGGCCTGCGTCATGCTCAAAAAGTTTCGGCGCAATGCCGACAACGTGGCCCTTGCACTGGCGCATGTGAACGCACTCGTCGCGGCCGATTCAACGTCGGCAGCTGAGCTTGTTGCCTCCACGGCCCGGCAGAAGTACCCCAAGGAAGCGGATGCCTATCTGGCCCTGGGAAATCTGTACTTCAGCTGGAAGCCTTTGCCGGTGTTCGATCTGGCGGTGCAGAACTACACGGACGCCATCGCCATCAACAACAATCTTGTGCAGGCACACTTTAATCTGGCCATCTGCTACTGGCGAATGGGTAACCGCGAGACCGACGATGCGCTGGCCAACGAGTACTTCAACAAGTGCCTCAGTGAGTGGGCCATCGTGTCGAGGCAGGACCCCAAGAACGCCCGCGCATGGTATGAGCAGGGGAAGATCTACTATCTCGCCAAGCGCTATTCCAACGCCTCGGATGCTCTGAAGACCTACCGTGAGCTTCGTCCCCTTGGTACTGGAGAGATCATGGCCTCGTGGTACCTTGGCGAATCGCTGTACAAGCAGGGCATGTGTGACGATGCCAAGAAGCACCTCGAGGATGCCGCTGCAAGGATCGACTCTCTGAAGCCCAAGGTTGCCGTCATGCTCGCTCGGTGCAACTTCCAGGCGAAGAAATGGCAGGAATGCGTCAGCTCCTATTCCGCTGCCGAGGCTGTTGACTCTCTCTGGGAAGGAATGGACTATTGGAAGTTCGGCACCGCCCTGATCAATGCCACCGATACGCTGCGAGCGATCGATCTGATGTTCAAGGCCTCCAAGATCGAGCCCAAGCAATGTAAGCTCATGGAGCGATTCGCCTTTCTCCTGCAGAGCAGGAAGCGGTATGCCAATTCGAATGACATATATCGCGGACGTCTGGCCAATTGCACTGACAGCACGGATGCTAAGATCCATGTTCTGATGGGTAATAATTTCTATGCCGACAGTCTCGTCGACAGTGCCATCGCCTGCTATGAGAAGGCAATCGGTCTGAATCCGAAGATGATGTGGGGCACGCAGCGCCTGGGAGACACCTATCTGCTGCGCGGTGATGTCGAAAAGGGGCGTCCTCTGCTTGATCAAGTGATCACGAATGCATCGACAACGGCCTCGCCCGATGAGAAGCGGTACGGTATCGCTGCAATCGCAAGTCTCAACTCGCTCGACATCAAGGACAAGAACTGGCAGTCGATCGTCGAACGCTCTACCCTTGGCACGACCATCGATCCGAAGTCGATCGTTTCCTGGCTCTATCTCGGCATTGGCCATCAGGGCTTAGGAAACAAGGACAAAGCTCGGGCTGCCTACCAGGAAGTTCTCAAGCTTGACCCCGCTAATGCCTCTGCCAAGAAGAATCTGCAGAGCCTGGCAAACTAAGCCCCGCTGCCAAGCGGACTTGGCGAAGATGGGCAGAGTTCCGTAACTTTGTCGTCTTGTCACAACCGAACATCGCCGAAGCACCATGGTCTTGCTTGATATCGTAGGGATGCGCGAGGGCAGCCGCCTGTTCTCACTAACCATCCCTGCATCGGAGATCCCGGGACTCTCGGCAGAGTTTGACGCGGACGTCGTGATCGACGGTCGTATTCACAAATCGGGGCGTCACTACGTAGTTGACGCTACGGTAACCTCTGACGGTTTGTTCGTCTGTGACAGGTCTCTGGAAAACTTCCGCGAGAGCATCACTGCTGATCTTCACGTGGAGTTTGTCATCGATCCGGCATTGGCTGTGCGCCAGCAGGTGGTGCAGGCAGAGTTGGACGATGAGCAGGAGCGGGGAATCGGTGAGGACGACAGGACGCTCAACATCACCGAAGATGTGCGGCAGGTGCTGACAGTCGCGGTACCGATGCAGCATATCGCTCCGGCCTACAGGGATGTGCCTCTCGAGGAGATCTATCCGAACCTGAAGCCGACCAACGATGGCCAGGCCCCGGTGGATGACCGCTGGGCGGCTCTTGAACAACTGAAACGCAAGTAAACTGAGGAACTACTCTCATGCCAAATCCAAAGCGCCGTCACTCGAAGTCGCGCAGCGCAAAGCGCCGTACGCATTACAAGGCATCGGCACCAACCGTCATGACGTGCCCGAATTGCAGTGCTGCAAAGCAGCCGCACATCGTTTGCCACACGTGCGGATACTATAACGGCCGGAAGATCATCAACGTCGATTGATGAGCCCGTCGTTTCGATCTCTGCGGCACGACCCGTGAACGAAACACTTGACCGTTTGCAAGCCCCCTCATCGCGTCCACTGCGCATAGTTGTGGATGCAATGGGAGGGGATTTCGCACCCGCAAGTGAGGTTGGTGGGGCGCTTATTGCGCTTTCCAAGCTCGGGCGGGATGTCGAGGTCGTTCTGGTGGGACGCGAAGACGTCCTGCGTGCGGCACTTGACAAGCACCCCGAGGCGAAGGGGGAAACTCGCCTTAGCGTCTTGCATGCACCAGACGTTGTAACAATGTCCGACGAGCCATCGTCGATTGTGAAGGGGCGGAAGGAGTCGTCACTTTACATGGGCCTTGACATGATGCGTCGAGGTGATGCTGACGGGTTTGTCTCCGCCGGCAACACTGGTGGGGTGATGGCTACGGCAACCATGCTGTGTGGGCGCATCCCGGGCGTGAGCAGGCCAACCATAGGAACCTTCTTTCCGACGCTGACCAACAAGCCAACGCTGGTGGTTGATATCGGAGCGAACGTCGATAGCAAGCCACGGTTCCTGCACGATTTCGCCGTGATGGGCAGTGTGTTCGCACATCTCATGCTCGGCATCGAGCGCCCAACCGTTGGGCTTCTAAACGTTGGTGAAGAAAAGAGCAAGGGCACCGAAGTAGCCCGTGAAACGCACGAGCTTCTTTCGAACAGCACGGTTAACTTTTACGGCAACGTTGAAGGTCGCGACATCCTCAAGGGCACGGTCGATATCGTTGTCTGCGATGGTTTCGAGGGGAACATTGTTCTGAAGTTTGCCGAAAGCATTTTGACGTTCCTCAAGGAGCGATTCAAGGCCTACGCCAACCGTGGTCTTCTGCAGAAGCTCACTATTGCTGCATTCCGTCCGGTTCTGCGCAAGGTTCTCAGCGGACTCGACTATCAGGAGTACGGTGGTGTTCCGTTGCTTGGCATCAACGGCGTGGTGATCATCGGTCACGGAAGCGGTTCGCCCCTTGCCCTGAGCAATATGATCTTACGTGCCGTTGAAGTTGTCCGTAAGGACGTCAACGGGACCATTCAGCGGGCTCTGCACGAAGCCGCTCAACAGAAAGACCTGCCATGAAGGCCATAGTCACGGCGATCGCTCATAATGTTCCTGCTGACGTCTACGACAACAATTGGTTCACCCAGCGCATCGACACGACGGACGAATGGATCCAGACGCGCACGGGCATCAAGGAACGGCATTTTGCCTTTGAGGGAGGCCTGACCGACATCCTTCTGCCGGCGGCGCAGGAAGTGCTCCGACAGCGCGGGATCACCGCCGAAGAGATCGACTGTATCATCATCGCCACGGTCACTCCGGATAGGGTGTTCCCTTCCAGCGCGGCGATCCTTCAGCATAAGCTCGGCGCAAAGAATGCCTGGGGCTTTGACCTTGCCGCGGCCTGCAGTGGCTTTCTGTACGCACTAGTGACCGGCGCGAAAATGGTCGAGGCCGGAGCTGCAAAGAAGATGCTTGTACTCGGTGGCGACAAAATGAGTGCCATCCTCAACTTTGACGACCGCACAACGTGTGTGCTCTTCGGTGACGGTGGGGGAGCTGTTCTTCTCGAGCCGTCGGAGTCCGACGACTACGGCGTTGTCGATCATATCCTGCGCATGGACGGCGCCGGTGAAGTGCACCTTCATCAGAAGGCAGGGGGCTCACTGCGTCCTCCGACGATCGAGACCGTGACCAACCGCGAACACTTCGTGTACCAAGAGGGTCAGGCAGTGTTCAAGAGTGCTGTCAAAGGCATGGCAGACGTGTCGTATGAGATCATGGATCGTAATCATCTTTCGGCCGATGACGTTGCCTGGCTGATCCCGCATCAGGCCAATCTGCGAATCATCGATGCCACGGCAGAGCGCATGGGGCTGAGCAAGGACAAGGTGATGATCAACATTGAGCGCTACGGAAACACCACCGCCGGCACGATCCCGATCTGTCTGTCCGAACTGTATCAGACCGATAGGATCAAGCGTGGAGACTATCTCGTCCTGTCATCATTCGGTGCAGGATACACATGGGGATCGGTCCTTCTGCGGTGGTCAATCGACAAAAAGGAGAAGGCGTAAGTCTATGTCCAGGGCACTGCTGTTTTCCGGTCAGGGATCCCAGTATGTGGGAATGACCAGGGACCTCGTCGAATCATTTGATATAGCCCGGCAGATGGCCGCCAGGGCCAATGATCTGCTCGGGTACGACTTGCAGTCGATCATGATCGGTGGACCCGAAGAAGAACTCCGCAAGACAAGGTTCACGCAGCCTGCGCTGTTTGTCCATGAGGCCATGTTGCTGGCACTCACATCGACCGATGGCGTTTCGGCCGTTGCCGGTCATTCGCTGGGTGAGTTTTCCGCGCTTCACGCCGCTGGTGTGCTCACCTTCGACGATGCCCTGCAGTTGGTGCAGCTGCGTGCGCAGCTGATGTACGACGTCGGCAATGCCACGGCCGGTACAATGGCCGCTGTGGTGGGGTTGGACGATGACAGTGTGCGGTCGATCTGCGATGAGCTCAACGGGGTTGGCGGCAATGTGATCGTACCTGCCAACTTCAACTCACCGGGACAGGTCGTTGTGAGCGGGTCGGCCGAATACGTGCGCGCATGTATGCCGGTCTTCAAAGAGCGTGGCGCCAAGATGGTGAAGGAGCTCCAGGTCAGTGGTGCGTTTCACTCGCCCCTTTTGAACGATGCCCAGCAGGGACTGGCCGAAAAGATCAGCACCACGGAGTTCTCACAGCCCCGCATGCCGGTGTATGTGAACGTTTCCGCAAAGCCCGTCAGCGATCCGGAGGTACTGAAAGAAAGCGCCATTCGGCAGCTGACGTCTCCGGTTTTGTGGACATCTACCATGCATGCGATGTGGAATGATGGCATCCGGTCCTACTGTGAGGTCGGCCCCGGCAAGGTCCTTCAGGGGCTGGTCAAGCGCACTCTTGCAGAGGCCACCATCGACGGCATTGACACCGCAGCAGATGTGATGCGCTTTACGTCGAATGCCTCTTAAATCGAGCAAGAAATTTCCAGGGAAGAGCGATGAAGACCTTCGATCACAGCGGAAAAGTGTTTGCCATTACCGGCGGATCGCGTGGAATCGGCGAGGCCGTTGTGCGCCGCCTCTGTAGCGAGGGGGCTCATGTTTTTGCCACGTATAATGCTAACCCCGACCGCTCGGCGGCTGTCGCTGCTGAGATAGAGGCCGCAGGTGGCAAGGTGACCTTCCTTCAGGTGAATGTTGCCGATGAGGCCAGCGTCAAGGACTTTATTGAGGCCGTCGTTACCACTGGCGGCCGTATCGACGGTCTGGTCAACAACGCCGGGATCACGCGCGACGGGCTCTTGATGCGCATGAGCACCAAGGACTGGAGCGATGTCATCGACACCAATCTCACGGGTGTTTTCTTTGCCTGTCGGGCAGCTGCCCGCCCGATGATGTCTCAGCGCAGCGGGCGCATCGTCAACATCGGGAGCATTGTCGGACTTCAGGGCAATGCCGGTCAGGTCAATTACAGCAGCGCCAAAGCAGGTCTTGTCGGCCTTACCAAGTCCCTCGCCCGTGAACTGGCCAGTCGCAACATTTCCGTAAATTGCGTTGCTCCGGGGTACGTAGAAACAGATATGACGGCAAAGCTGACAGATGAGCAGAAAGCTGCGTTCTTCGGCAACATTCCTCTTAAGCGCGGAGCCGCGCCGGAGGAGATCGCCTCGGTCGTTTCGTTCTTCCTTGCAGCTGAGTCGGCCTACGTTACCGGACAAGTTTTGAACGTCTGTGGCGGATTGGCCATGTAAATCCGTCCGGCGTCGCCGTACATTTGCACGATTGTTCAACACCATTTTTCAACAAGGGTTTGCTATGTCAGCAGTGGCACAAAAGGTTACAGAGATCATCGTCTCCAAGCTGGGCGTCGAAGAGTCACAGGTTACGCCAACAGCTTCATTCACGAGCGATCTCGGCGCCGATTCTCTCGACACGGTCGAGCTCATCATGGAATTTGAAAAGGCCTTCAATCTGACGATCGACGACAGCGAGGCCGAGAAGATCCAGACCGTCGGTGACGCGATCACCTACATCGAGTCCAAGGCCTAAGAAGCCCCTTACCAACGCATTGCCCGCGCAATCTTGTCCCTAACGTCAGGCATAGGTATGTCGAAGACCATCCCACGCATTGTCATCACCGGAGTCGGAGCCGTTACGCCCATTGGCAACACTGCCGATGACTTCTGGAACGGTATGATGCAGGCCCGCAGCGGTGCAGGCCCCATTACGCGCTTTGATGCCACCGAATTTGACACGCGTTTTGCCTGCGAGGTCAAGAACTACGATCCAACATTGCATATGACGCGTAAAGAGGTCCAGCGTATGGACCTCTTTGCGCAGTATGCCATGTCGTGCGCCGTCATGGCTGTGGAGAATGCCGGCATCGACTTTGCCTCCTGTGACCAGGAACGGGCCGGTGTGGTCTTTGGATCTGGCATTGGTGGAATGTGGACCTATCACCACCAGCAGCAGAATCTCTACGAACGCAATGGTGTTCCCGACCGGATATCACCGCTCTTTATCCCGATGCTCATTTCGGATATCGCGGCCGGACACATTGCCATTCGGTATGGCCTGAAGGGACCGAACTACGCTACGGTCTCGGCGTGTGCAACATCATCGCACGCCATCGCCGATGCCTTCATGCTCATGCAACGGGGCATGGCCGATGTCATGCTTGCCGGTGGCAGCGAAGCCGTCGTCTGCCCGATGGGCATCGGTGGCTTCAACTCGATGAAGGCTCTTTCGACGCGCAATGACAGTCCTGAAACGGCCAGCAGGCCGTTCGATAAGGACCGCGATGGATTTGTTATGGGCGAAGGGGGCGGTGTGATCGTGCTGGAAACGCTCGAGCATGCACTCGGCCGCGGGGCAAACATCCTCGCAGAGATCGTCGGCATTGGTCTTACCGACGATGCCTATCACATTACGCAGCCCGCTCCGGGAGGCGAGGGTGCCGTTCGCTCGATGCGTCTGGCTCTTGCCGACGCCGGACTGCAACCGGAAGATGTTGACTACGTCAACGCCCACGGCACGTCGACGCATTTCAATGACAAGTCCGAATCGGCCGCGATCCGCACAGTTTTCGGTGATTGGGCCGAGAATATGCTCGTCAGTTCGACAAAGTCCATGACCGGCCACTTGCTCGGTGCGGCCGGCGCCATCGAGGCAATTGCCACTGTGCTGGCCATCAAGAATGGCATCGCACCGCCGACGATCAATCAGATCACTCCTGATCCGGAATGCACGCTGGATTACGTTGCTAACGCGCCGCGCAAGCACGAGATCCGTGCTGCGATCAGTAATACCTTCGGGTTCGGCGGACATAACGCCACGCTCTGCTTCAAGGCGTACGGCGGGTAAGTCCTCGAGTCCGTCGTTCAAGAGGTAGCCCCTTTGAAGGACATTGTTCGCCAGCTTTATGCTAACCTGCTGAAGTTCGCCTCGACGAAGGGGGCGGCCAGCAACGCCGTGTTCAAGGAGATCTTTCCAGCCATGGGGTTGCTCACGGACGAGCGTGTGAAGGATCTCGAGGAAACTCTCGGCATCAGCATTCACATGCCGTCACTCTACGAACAGGCGCTTACTCACCGGTCGTATCTGCAGGTGGCCAACACCCCTGACCATCGATCAAATGAGCGACTCGAGTTTCTTGGTGACGCGATCCTCGGGATGGTCACGGCCGAGTACCTGTTTTACAATAACAGGGAAGTGCTCGAAGGTGAGCTCACCAAGATGCGCTCGTGGATTGTCAACAAGAAATCGCTCGCCGTATGCGCCCGCGCGCTTCATCTGGAGGACTACCTCTTTTTGAGTTATTCGGCAAGTCAGTCACTGCAGCGGGGTAACGATGGCATGCTTGCCGATGCACTGGAATCGGTGATCGCGGCTATCTACCTTGATCGCGGGTTTGATGAGGTGCGCCGGTTTATTGTCGAGCGCCTTCTGCCGATTATGATGCGCGAATCACTGGTTCACGACACCAATTTCAAGAGTCTGCTTCTGGAAACGGTGCAGGGTAAGGGATACGGGGCTCCTCGCTACGTGGTGGTGAAGGAAGAAGGTCCCGACCACGAGAAGCACTTCACCGTGGAAGTCGTCGTGGACGAGCATGTCGTTGGCACCGGATCGGGTCGCAACAAAAAAGAAGCCGAGCAGGCTGCAGCTGAGGCAGGGATGGCCTACATCTCCACCACGCGGCGCCTTCGTGCCCGTAATGAACGACCGGAAAACGATGCGGTCGCTTCCTGACCTTCAGCGAAGTCTGAAACCATACACCCGAGGGGCGGGTTATTCGTCAGCGAGGTACTCATGAATCGCTCTACGATCCCCTTTGCAGTCCTTCTTGTTTGTCTGCTTCTATCGGTGCGTGCCTCTGGCCAGCTCCTCGGCTCAGCCACCGAGTTCGGAAAGAACAAGAAGCAGTACGAGAAGTTCAACTGGAAGGTCATCCAGTCGGCCAACTTTGACGTGTATTACCACGGCAATGCCTTGCCCCTTGCCAAATTCATGGCCCGCGAGGCCGAATCGGCGCTGCGTATCATCCAGGATCAGCTTGCCTACACGGTGAACAAGCGCATTGCGCTGATACTCTATAACTCCCACAACCAGTTTCAGCAGACCAACGTCATCAGTCAGTTCATGACCGAGGGGATAGGGGGCGTGACGGAGTTGTTCAAGAATCGCGTGGTGCTGCCCTTTGAGGGAGATCACGCAAAGTTCAAACACGTCATTCATCACGAGCTCGTGCATGCGGTCCTGAACGACATGCTCTATGGCGGCAACATTCAGTCGCTGATCAACAACCCCGGTGCGGTAATGCTACCGCTCTGGATGAATGAAGGATTTGCCGAGTACTCGAGCGCTGATGGGATGGATATCAAAACCGACATGTTCATGCGCGATGTGGCCGTGAGCGAGTATCTGCGCGGACTCGATCAGCTCAACGGCTACTTTGCCTATCGCGGTGGCCAGGCCTTCTGGACGTACGTGGCCAACACCTACGGAAAAGGCAAGGTGGGTGAGGTGCTCAACCGTTTTCGCACGCTGCGAGACGTTGAGCGCACCTTTCAGGCGTCGTTCGGCATGTCCTACGAGGAAATGTCCGAGCAATGGGCAAAGGATACCAAGCGCGAGTACTTCCCTGACGTGGGCCGCTTTGACTACGTCGAGGATTACGCTCAGCGGCTGACGAATCACCGCAAAGAGGAGAACTTCTACAATACCTCGCCAGCGATCTCTCCGGACGGTAAGCAGGTTGCGTTCCTCTCTGATCGTGGTTCCGGCTCGTTCGGACTGTACGTCATGGACATCAAGACCAAGAAGCCCCGTGAACTGGTCTCGAGCGGACGTAGCACGGACTTTGAGGAGCTGAATTTCCTCACGCCCGGCATCACCTGGAACCCAAAGGGTACAAAGCTGGCCGTCGGAGCGAAGGGGGCCGGACAGGATGCCATCTACCTTGTGGATGTTGAATCGGGTGACTACGACCAGCTGACGCTCAATCTGCAGACCATCGGTGGCGTTGCATGGTCGCCCGATGGAACGAAGCTGGCCTTCGATGCCGATACCGGAGGGCGTCAGTCGGATATCTACATCTACGAGTTCGGTAAGCGCCGACTCTCGAAGCTTACCAACGACATCTTTACCGACGCGCAGCCAACGTGGTCGCCGGATGGTAAATACGTGTACTTTATCTCCGATCGTAACGCCTATACCGATCCCAGGGACATCTCGGCGGACTTCCCCATCTGGACGCACAACGTCGACGCGCGCGATGTCTATCGTGTGGACATACAGACGCGGGCCATCGATCGGATGACCAACGATCCGGATGTCGGCAAGACCTCGCTGGCCGTCTCTCCGGACGGCTCGGCGCTTTTATACGTAGCCGACTATAACGGTATCAGCAATCTCTGGCGCATGGATGTTGCCTCGAAGCGACGAACGGCTCTGACCAATTCGCTACAGGAGGTTTCGCAGATATCACTCTCACGTGATGGCACCAAACTGTTGTTTGCCTCTCAGAATCGTGTCGGCTATGACATCTTCCTGCTGAATTTTCCGCTTGAGTTAAAGCAGCGAGATACGCTGCCGATGACCGTGTTCCGCAAGCAGCAGCTTGTGGAACGCAATTCTCTTTCCCAGCTTGTAGCCAAGCCTTCACCGGTTGAGGACACCGTGTCGTTCAGTTATGGAACGTTCGACGTTGATCTAACCGAACAGCGCTCGGTGCCTCCGAACCCTGATGCAGCGCAGTATGAGTCTAATCCTCTGCTCGACGGCTCGGAAAGCGCACGCGATACGATCTATCCGCCACAGGACTACAAGACCACGTTCTCGGCTGACGTTGTGACGGGCAATGCAGGGTATTCGAACTTCTTCGGCGCCAATGGTCAGATCGACATGCTGTTTTCTGACATGCTCGGCGACCATGAAATCTACTTCCGCGGGAACATTTTCCTCGACCTGGCCAATAGCAGCTTCTGGCTCTCGTATGGATATCTGCCGGATGTGGTCGATCTCTATGCGGCAGTGTTTCAGAATGCCGGGTTTACCTTCCTGCCCAATACCGACAACCTATACCGTCTCCGCAACTACGGCACGTCACTCCGGGCAGCCTATCCTTTCTCGCGCTACACGCGCCTCGATCTTGGCGTGCAGATCATGGGGATGTCGAGAGAGAATATCGATAATCCGCTCGACCCATCGTTGACGCGGTTCGTGACCGTGCCTTCGCTGTCATTTGTGCTTGACGACGGACTCTGGGGAATGTGGGCTCCGATGAGCGGCTCGCGTCTGAACCTCACGCTCGAGGCATCTCCTGCATGGGGCGAATCGGGCATCTCGTTTACTACGGCTCGCTTCGACGGACGCAAGTACTTCCACCTCGGCGGCCTCTATTCTGTCGTTGTCCGCGGAGCCGGTGGAATCAGCAGTGGAGCGAATCCTCAGAAGTTCTTCATTGGTGGCACGGACAACTGGATCAACCGAACGTTCAGTCCCAACGGCTGGCCCTTCGAAAATCCGGAGGACTTCGCCTTTACGCGTCCCGGCTGGCCGCTGCGCGGATACAGCCTTAATGAACGCAACGGCTCACGCTACTTCATCACCAACGTCGAACTCCGGTTCCCGTTTCTGCTGGCATTTCAGGCGGGCCCCATTCCGACGCTGTTCCAGGGAATGCAGGCGCAGATCTTCTTTGATGCCGGAGGAGCATGGGATTCCAACGGTATTGCCTGGTCCGAGCCGTTTGTCGAAGCCCCCAATCCGATCCTCTCATCAGTGGGAATCGGAACGCGCAATGCAGCGCTGGGGCTTCCTCTTCGCATCGATGTGGCCTGGCGCATACGCCCTGAAGGGGGCTTTTCAGCGCCCGTATGGATGGTCTCACTCGGGACGGATTTTTGAGTATCCCGCGCGGCCGTTTGTTCGCGAGATCAACAGAGCCAGCAGAGACGACATCTTCTCTTCATCAACCGTAACGTCGAAGCTCACCGCATCTGCATACGAGGCTTCGAAGAGCGCGTCCATGTCTTCAAGCAGCCTGGTAACGGTCGAGACATCATCGTAGACGCAGTGCACCGTTATGCGTTGCTGCGGGCGCACATCGATCTGAGCAGATTCATTGATCACTCCCTGCGCTGCTTCGGCATACGCCCGAGCCAGCGGGCCAACGCCAAGCTTCACTCCACCGAAGTAGCGCACGACCGTGATGATCGCATCACTGAGATTGGCTTTCTGCATGGCAAAGAGGATCGGCTTTCCGGCCGTGCCGGATGGTTCGCCATCGTCGGACATTCTCGACTCAAAACCGTGCTCTCCGATGCGGTAGGCATAGCAATGGTGGACGGCGTCCCAATAGGTGGAACGCAGAGCATCGAGAACCTGTTGTGCCTCCTCTTTCGAACGGCAGGGGGCGAGAAACGCCCGAAAGACTGAGCGTTTGATGGTAATTTCGAAGCTATTCTCCGACGTCACCGTTCGATAAGGCGTGAAGCTCATGCGTGTTTCGGGGCGGTCCGGCAGGGGACAGAGGGATACTGTATGCGAATCGGAATGGTGTGTTACCCGACCTACGGTGGAAGCGGTGTGCTGGCCACGGAGTTGGGACACGAACTTGCAAAAAAAGGTCATAGCGTACACTTCATCACGTACGCACAGCCGATGCGCCTTGACAGGTTTCAGGATAACATCTATTACCACGAGGTAGAAACTCCGTCGTATCCGCTGATGGAGTTCAACCAGTACACCCTGTCGCTGGCTGGCAAGATCCTGGATGTGGCCAAGTACGAGCAGCTTGATGTCGTGCATGTGCATTATGCAATTCCTCATGCCGTCAGTGCCTACCTGGCTAAGGAGATCAGCCGTGCCACGCGCCCCTTTCGGCTTGTGACGACACTTCACGGAACCGACATCACGCTTGTTGGATTGGAGCCGACGTTTCTTCCGCTCGTGAAGTTCTCGCTGGAGAAGAGCGACGTGGTGACGGCCGTTTCGGGATTTCTTGCAGAGAAAACGCGCCAGAGTTTTGGTCAGGACCTTGCCATCCGTGTCATCCCAAACTTCGTCGACACAACGCTGTACCAGCGCAGTGACTGCAGTCACCTCCATAAGCACCTCAACCGCAACGGCGAGATTGTGCTCATGCACGTCTCAAATTTCCGTCCGGTCAAGCGTGTGCAGGACTGCGTGCGCCTTCTCGCAGAGGTCCGCAACAAGGTCAACGCTCGGCTGGTCTTTGTTGGCG
>DNLG01000064.1:0-403 GCA_003488525.1 Bacteroidota bacterium
TTAATGTTACGGCGACCACCGTGATCTACACTCTTTCCCTACACGACGCTCTTCCGATCTCCTCGGAAGTCTTGTGTCCGGCCTGACGCAGCGCCGACATCGCAGCTGTGCTGATCTTCTCCGGCGACGTCTGACAGTCAAGGGGCTTTGCATGTGCCGTCGTAGTGCGCAGTCGCAGCGCGTTCGACGCATCCCGAACCAACGTTGCCCTGCGTCCCTTCTGCTGGGTCAGCCCCATCATCGACCCACGCTTATCGATAGCGATGATCGTCCAGTCGGCACCCGGTGTTGAGAGCTTCGTACGATACATCACCACATCATCTGCAAGAGCCGTCGTGGTGCTGCCCTCATCGTTCATCACGATGCACTTTGCCCAGGAGGCCGACCAGGCAACACGGTCCAA
>DNLG01000064.1:666-2096 GCA_003488525.1 Bacteroidota bacterium
CGTGTTGTGCAGAAAGTTCGGGCAGCACAGAGAGGGCCGCCAGCAGGAGCAGCGTGATCGCTCGGTTCATGATCGCTTCAGTACATGGTCAGGGGGCTTGTCGAGAAGCGAAACTACGCCAATATGGAGGCATGGCGTTCGCGCTAGGGAAGCTAATACGCTTGTTCACCTGCTTGTTTCGTTTGTTGCGTTTATTGCGTTTGTTTTGTATTGTTGCAACCCATGATCACCATCACCGTCGATACATCACCAGAGCGCGTGCAGGAAGCTGAGCAAGCCCTCCATGCATTACTGCCTCTGGTGAAACGCAAGGCTCGGATCGTGCATCTGCGCTCGAACAATGACGCAGACAGGATTGATCTGCCACGTGACCTGCTTGACATCTTCATCGAGATACTCCGGCAGGTGGCATCAGGCAACTCGCTTGCTGTGCTACCCCTGCACGTAGAGATCACGACGCAGCAGGCAGCCACAATCCTCAATGTGTCGCGGCCCTTTCTGGTAGGAATGCTTGACGCGGGCGAGATTCCGTCGCGCAAGGTGGGTACGCATCGCAGGGTCCGACTCGCAGACGTCGTACACTATCAACAGGCAGACGAGCAGCGACGAAAGAAGGTATTGAACGAGCTGACAGAAGAGGCTCAGCGACTCGGCCTCGGTTATTGAGTCACCGTGGCTCCGGTCGTTGTGTATGATGCCTGCGTGCTGTTTTCGGCACCTATGCGTGATCTGTTCCTCCGAATGGCAGTCGCTAACATCGTGACTGCACGCTGGAGCACCAGGATTCTTGATGAGTGCTTTTCTGCGATACTTCGTCAACGCCCCGACTTGCCTCTATCTGCTCTTGTGCGAACACGTGAACTGATAACTGCCGCCGTTCCTGACTGTATTGTCGACGGAGATGAGAACATTGCGTCGTCAATCATCTTGCCAGACGACAATGATCGGCATGTGGTAGCAACAGCAATTTTTTGCGGCGCTGAGTCGATCATAACTCTGAACCTGCGCGACTTTCCTGAGGAAGCACTTCGAGAGCATTCGATGAAATCCGTTCATCCAGATGCATTTGTGCTTGAAGCACTCGATCAATATCCCGATCTGATGATGAACATCGTCACCGAGCAGGCTGGAGCGTTGAAGAATCCACCTGTAACAGTCGAAGATCTGCTCGATAGATTTAGCATAGTCGGACTGGCAGAATCTTCTGTGCGTCTACAAAAACTGTTTCGTGAGTAGCTGGAAGCACCCAGCCCCCTACTCGATAACCACCGGCGTACTGAGCGAATTGGCAATGAAGCAGTGCTGGTGTGCTTTATGATGAAGGGCTTCAAGTTCAACGCGTCTGGACTCATCCGTGATCTCCACACGCGGGTGCAGGACGATCCGGGTGAAGCGCCCAATGCCACTGCTGTCTGATTCCAGTGTGCCTT
>DNLG01000064.1:2262-2649 GCA_003488525.1 Bacteroidota bacterium
ACAACTCCGGCATCGGCACAGCAGTGCAGGAACCAGAGCATGTGGCACGAGGCAACGGAATACAGCAGCATGTCCTCGGGGTTGTACTTGGTAGCATCGCCACGGAACATCGGAGCCGAAGAGCAAGCAAGGGGCTCCTTCCCGTCCGCCGAAAGAATGTGGCTGCGCTCGTAGGCCGTGTAGGCTGATGTTCCGCTGCCGGTGTTACCGGTCCATTCAATGCGGGCAACGAAGTGGTGGCTCATAACGGTCCTGTCTAAGTATGTGACGGCCCGCCCCCTTACAGACTCGGCCCCAGCATGTCTTCCGGACGTACCCACTCGTCGATCTGTTCGTAGGTTAGCAGACCAAGGTCCAGAGCTTCCTGCATGAGCGATAGGAGAAAGA
>DNLG01000007.1:0-3854 GCA_003488525.1 Bacteroidota bacterium
GCGACCACATAGGGTTATGGGCGACCACATAGGGTGCTGGGCGACCACATAGGGGCGCCCCTACGTGCCGCCCCTATTCCATGGGGCTTGCCATTGCAGGGGGCTTTGGCATATCGCCTTCGAGGGGACGTATCTCGACGTCTTCGAGGAGAAGGTCGGGCGTGTGGATGGTGGAGATGAGGTAGGACGAGCCGCCGGAGATAAACGATGGTATGACGGCGGGTGCGAGGAAGTTGTGGACGGTGGTGGACTTCGACACGGCCAGAATGTCCTTGAACAGGGCCGGTGCGATACCGGCTGCTTCGACGCCGCGGATGAGTTCCTCACGTCCGTCCGGGTACACGCGGTAGGTCTCAAGCAGGCCGAGCTTACCTTCGCCCTGACCAACAGGAAGCTCGTTGCCGAGCTGGCGGATCACGCCGGTGAAGAGCAGATTCTGATCCATCGCCGTGCGTACGATGATCCCATAGGGAAGGTCACGGTCCTTGACGAGTTTCAGGAGGCGCTTCTTCATCTCTGCCGCAGAGAGTTGCTTCTTGACGTCCTTCGTGCTGACGTCCAGCACGCTGAACATTGCTCCGCCCCCTCGCTGATGACCGTTCGTTGACTTGATGCGCTTGGTAGGAATGCGTGAGCAGAGCAGCGTGCGCAGGTATCCCTTGTCGACAAGGTTGACGTTCTGGGCATCCATGGCCTCGTCATCAATGCGGTAACTGCCCGCGGCAACACGTCCGCCAAAGCTCGACGTTGTGGGCAGGTCACTGACCGAGAGGAACTCGGGAAGTACGCGAGCGCCGATCTTGTTCTGAAACGCCATCGAACGTTCGTTGGTCGAGAAGCCCCCTTCCGAAAGCGGAGCGCGCTGCGCAACAAGGTTGGGAGCAAAGTGCTGACCGATCAGAGTACCGGCTGCCTGACCCTCGAAAATGACAGGTCCGGAGTACGCTTCGATTGTTGGGGCGGTGGTCTGCGTCTTCAATACCTCGGCCGTGCGTCGAACCTCGGTCCGCAAACGCGCCGCCTCAGGAAGATCACTCGGAGTAAAACCATAGGCAGAAAATGTCTGCGCCAGCGGCATGCCGTCCGGCGCCTGTGTGGTAGCGATCACCTCGAGACCCGTCGTCATCTCGGTCTTGTGCATCTCCATGCCTTCGGAGCTCATGTAGAACGTCTCCTCGGGGATCACTTCGATGCCCACGCGCGATGTGTGGATCGACGGATAGTCGCGGAACACGGCGCTCAGGTCGACGATCAGATCGGTGAGCTTGCCAATGTCAACCCGTTTCTCTGGCTGCACGTCACTGATACTCCGTCCGGGCATTAGATAGAAGTCCTCCGTTGTGTCCTTGCGCGTGCGGTTCTTCAATGCCGATTGCTTCTTGGCGTAGATCTCAACGGCCTGTTTGAAACACGCATCACTTGCCAGCCAGAGTTCGCGACGCAGCACCTCGGGCGTGATCTCATATGGAATGCGCCGGTTTCGGAAGCCCTCTTCATCATCGCTGGAGCCGAAGAAGCCGAGGCTGACGTCGAAGAAGTTCGTGTTGTCGAACACCGGGCCACCAACGCGCACGCGCACGGTCAGCCGCGCCACAATGCCCGTGTCGATATTCTCGATGGTGCCAAGCACGGCATGCATGTTCACCGAGCGTCGCACCTGCAGCAGATATTCCATGTGGTACGGACGCGGCAGGTCACCCAGGTGCAGCTCCGACATAGACCGCTGCATCTCCGCACGCATGGCATCGAAGACCATGCGAGGATCGAACTGTGCAAGACCGGTGGCAGGGGCTATCGCTACCAGCGCGGTAAGAATAAGGGGCTGAAGGAACCTGTTCATGGCTGACCTCCACCATTGGTCGTGATGGTCGGATCAGAAAGCAATGGTGGTTTGGCCTGCGACTTCTGCTTCTTCTGCACTTCGATGGTCGATACCAGCAGACTTGGTGAACTTGCGCTTACCGGCACGCCACCGGATTCGGCGCCGCAGACGCCGTTGAAGATGCCAAGGTCATTGCCTGCCAGTACGATGTTGTTGAAGGTCGTCAGCGGCGTGCCGATAAGATCAACGCCGCGCACCAGCTCGTCCGGACGTCCGTCGGCAAAGATCTTGTACACCACCAGCGGCTGCACATTAAAGGCATTCGGTACCGTACGGCCGGTGAAGGTGAATCCTCCCTGAATGTCTTCAAAGAGCAACCCGAATTCCTTGTTCTGACGTCGGCACTCGGCCCGAAGGGCGCTGCGCAAGGAGTCGATGGAGACAGTCTGCGTTGCCTCAACGATCAGGTTGGACTGACGTGAGACGGTCTTCAAACCTGGCTGACGCCGGCCATGACCGTTGGATACGGGGAAGTTCTCGATGGGGGCACGCGACATCAGGAAGCTCTTGAAAACACCCTGTTCAACGGCAACGACACGCTGCCCGGGCTGACCCTCGTCGTCGTATTCAAATGCGCCAACAATGTCCTTTCCGCCGAGTTCCTTCTTTGTGGGGTCAAACACCACATTGATAAATGACGGTAGGATCTTCTTGCCGAGGAATGCCTTGAAGGTCTGACTGGAGTTGACGTCTTTCTGACGGTGACCCTCGACACGATGTCCGAATATTTCGTGGAAGAAGACGCCTGCACTTCGTCCCGAGAGAATGGCCGGTCCGGAGTACGTTTCCATCAATGGGGCTGTACGAAGCTTTACGCAGAGATCAAGCAGGCGAAGCATATCGCGCTCCATCTCCTGGCGTGACGGAAGACGATCCGCCCCATACGCCGAGTAGCTCTCATACAATGGCAGACTCATGCCGTCATCTGCCTTGCTCTTGACGTACAGGAACATCTTGACGATCGGTTCGGAAGACACGATCATGGTGCCCTCGGAGTTGACGAAGTACTTCACAAGCCGGTCGGCCTGAAACGTCACACGGCCGGTAAGAACATGCTCGCGTCCAGCGCACAGTGCACTCAGATATCGAACCCTGTCGCGCCACATCGCCGTGTCGAATTGAAAGTCGACCGGTTCGCTGATCGACACCACCGGACGCTCGATCGAGAGATCGGCTGAACTGTCTTCCTCGCGCACCTTCACCTGGAGATTCGTCAGCACCTTGCCGTAGCGTTCGGCAGCTCCGCGATAGGCTTTGTCCGTTGCCGACCAGATGATGCTGCGCAGGGAGCGTTCGTCATCGCCTGACGGCATTTCGACGCCACGAGTGCCCCTTCCCATCTCAAACGCAACTCCGCGGATGCTGCGCGTATTGTCGAGCCTGTTCGACCCGACACGCAGGTCCACATCAAGCACGCGCTGCGTCGATGAGCGGTCGGCATCCATCGCGCCCATCGAGGCGCTCAGGATGGTGCTGCTGACCTCGGCAACGGCGTACGAAAGGAAGTAGGGGGCGGGTTGCTTGCCGGCCAGACCTGTCATCGTGCGGTCGAGCTCGGCCTTCATCGCCCGTAGAACGGCCGGTGGCGGCGCGCTCTGTGCCAGGCCCGTTGAGGCCAGCGTTAGGCAGGCCAGGGCCGACAGAAAGAAGTTGTTCATGTTACTCGGTGGGGGAGGTAAGGACGGATTTTGATAGCACGCGCAGATCAGGATCAAGTTCGTAGGTGATCGGCACGCCCGTGGAGATCTCGGTCTTCAGGATCTCTTCCGGCGTAAGGTTCTCGATCAGCATGATCAGCGATCTCAGCGAATTGCCATGCGCCACAACGAGCACGTTGGTGCCGCCGCGCAGAAGCGGCGCGATATGCTGCTCGAAGTAGGGGGCGACGCGCTCGCGGGTATCCTTGAGCGACTCGCCGCCCGGCGGGGGGACGTCGTACGAACGACGCCAGATATGCACTTGTTCGGAACCG
>DNLG01000007.1:4055-4970 GCA_003488525.1 Bacteroidota bacterium
AGGGCCTGATCGCGGTGCGTGGGAAGCCCCGTTCGACCGGCCTCCGTCAGTGCGATCTCGGCCGTGCGCATGGCACGCTTCAGCACTGACGTGAACAGCACGTCAACCGGTACCTCCCGAAGAAGTGTTCCGGCACGCCGGGCTTCGGCTTCGCCCTTAGCGGAGAGGTCAACGTCGACCCATCCGGTGAAACGGTTCTCAAGATTCCATTGCGACTCGCCGTGTCGCAGCAATGTCAGTCGTGCCATGGGTTGGTAGTAAGATCAGTGCTTGGGCGAGCAGAGTTCCATGAGAACTCCGCCGGTTGAGGACGGGTGCATAAAGGCGATCAGCATCTCATGAGCGCCAACCTGCGGCTCGGTGTGGACAAGGCGCACGCCGTCGGCGCCGAGGCGGTCGAGATCGGACTGGATCGCATCGGTGCGGAAGGCCACATGATGAATGCCTTCGCCGCGCTTGGCGATGAACGTGGCAATCGGAGAGGTTTCCGACAGCGCCGCGGTGAGCTCGATACGAACGCCGTTGAGTTCGAACGAGGCAACGTCCACGCCTTGCGTGGGGACCTGTTCGCGGTGGAAAGACTCAACGCCGAAGATCTTGCTGTACATCTGCATCGAAGCTTCGATGTCGGTAACGGCAATGCCGATGTGGTCGATCTGGGTGATCATGATGCTAGCGTTCCGGATGACATGATGTCGGCCGCCCTCTGAAGGTCTGCCGGGGTGTTGATGCCGTGCAGTTCTTCCCAGGACGGACCGCACCAGGCGCTGATTGGTTTGCCCTGCGTGCCGAAGATGCCGATGATGTCCGTCAGATAATACTCCTGCTGCGCGTTGCTGTTGCCAACATGCGAGAGCGCATCAAACAGGGCGCGGGCGTTGACCACGTAGATACCCGAGTTGATCTCATCGATGG
>DNLG01000007.1:5251-6369 GCA_003488525.1 Bacteroidota bacterium
GACGCGCGATGCCGTTCGACCAGGTGTTGCAACGTTGAAGCACGCACCAATGGGACGTCTCCGCTCAGGATCAGCACGTCTCCATCGAAGCCCTCAAGGGCCGTGCGTGTCTGCATCACGGCGTGACCTGTGCCGAGCTGCTCGAGCTGCTCGGCGCAGCTGGCCTGCGGTGCGTAGTCGGAAACGAATGTCCGCACGGCATCGCGCTGGTGACCGATGATCACCACTACGCGGGAGGGGGCCAGTGGTGCTGCCTGATCGAGGACATACCCAAGAAGCGGCTTGTCAAACAGGGGCGTCAGAACCTTCGCCCGCTCCGGGTCACCCATGCGCTTCCCCTTGCCGGCGGCAAGGATCACCACGGCCAGCGGAACTGGCGGCTGCGACTGGTCGATCACGACAGCGGAGGATAGTGCGTGTAGGCTTCGACGCTGTTGGTGACGCTTACCGGGATGTTGTTCGAATCAACAAGGACCACGGTCGGTTGCCATGTGCGGGCTTCCTGCTCCGGCATCGTGGTATAGCTGATGATGATGACATCATCGCCCACATGACCCTTTCGGGCGGCTGCGCCGTTGAGGCAGATGTCGCGGCTGCCACGTGCGCCCGGGATAACGTACGTCTCGAAGCGCTCGCCGTTGTTGATGTTCACAACGGACACCTTTTCGTAGGCCAGCAGGTCGGCCTGCTCCATCAGATCCTCGTCGATCGTCAGACTACCTTCGTAATAAAGGTCGGCCTGCGTGATGCGGGCTCTGTGGATCTTCGATTTGAACATGATCCGGTTCATGATGTGCCTCCGGGCCGTGGTGGGTTGGTCATCGTGATAAGCGGACAAAATTACTGGATTCTGCCCTGATTTCGCCCCCAATGACGTACATCAGGCCCCCTTCGTACATTTGCGCCATGAAGATTCGACTATCCCAGATCGCCCATGCACGCAGTGGAGACAAGGGCGACGCTGCTAACTGCGGCGTGATCGCTTACAAGCCTGAGTGGTATCCAATTCTGCGTGACCACCTGACGGCCGAACGTGTGCAGGAGTACTTCGCCGGCATGTGCCATGGCACAGTCGAACGCTTCGAGATGCCGAACCTGTGGGCGGTGAACTTCCTGCT
>DNLG01000101.1:0-20212 GCA_003488525.1 Bacteroidota bacterium
ACGAGGTCCGCCTCGGCGGTCATCGCGCGGTCCTCCACGGCGGGCATCGCGAGGTCCTCCACGGCGGGCATCGCGCGGTCCGCCTCTGCGATCTCCACGCGGAGCAGAGTACGGATTTTCGCTCGTAAGCGGTTGCCGTTCATCGTCAAACTGTGGCCGTCGT
Source organism: Bacteroidota bacterium (assembly GCA_003488525.1). Classification (GTDB taxonomy): domain Bacteria; phylum Bacteroidota; class Ignavibacteria; order Kapaibacteriales; family Kapaibacteriaceae; genus UBA10438. Next base: position 164 of record DNLG01000101.1, read on the forward strand.
TGACCCGGACCTGGCTGTGACTGCGGCCTCGGACCACGTCCAGGACGGCCAAGTGCCGACTCATTCGTTAACGGCTGGCGCTCATCATCGGTCTTCCTGCCTCGGCCACCGCCACGACGATTGGGGTTTCTATCCTGCATTTACTTGTTCTTCCACTTTATGGTGCAGCCAATGGCCTTTGTAAAAGATGTTGTCGGCACGTTGCCGTCAAGCACTGAGTTAACGGCGTCCCGAACGAAGAACGACTCTACGGCATCAGCGTTTGATGCATTGTCGTCTATCGCTCCAATGTAATGCACTCTCCACCCTTCCTTGGTATTCGACACAACGAAGACGTGAGGAGTGCGTGTTGCCCCATAAGCCTTGGCAACTTCCTGCGATTCATCAACGAGATAGGGGAACGTAAACTTCTTTTCGCGCGCGCGAACCTTCATGTTCTCAAAAGAGTCCTCCGGTACTTTGACCGGATCATTCGGGTTGATCGCGATCACCGGATACCCCTTGGGAGCGAACTGCGTGTTAAGGGCGATAATTCGATCCTCATACTTGATCGAATATGGACAATGGTTGCAGGTGAAGACGATGATCGCCCCTTTCTGATCCTCGAAGTCCGCTAACTCGACCATCTTGCCGTCAACATTCCTGAGCTTAAAATCCGGAGCGACACTTCCGAGTGAGACGCCACCGTCCGATGCAATAGCGACTTGGCCGACGACCAGTACCGCAAGAAAAAACTGTGCCACGCTTGGCCAGATTCGTCCAAGACTCATTGCCTGCCTTCTCGAAAAGATTGAAATGTAGAGTCCAACTGTGCTCCACCAAACTGGAACTCACCAAAGAGGCGACGATTGCCGCGGATGAAAAGCGTAGCCGGTATCGACCCGCTCCATGCCGAATCAACTTGGTCGATCCAGAGATGAGGCTTCGGTTGATTCAGCAGCACGACAGAACTCCTCGTGTACCCACGGCGACGAATGAATGGTTCGACCTTGGTGAGGCGATCCTGCGGCTGATCGAGGCTGACGAGAATCACGACCACCGGCTCGCTGGAGTACTTGCGCGACAGCGCCTCGAATGCCGGCAACTCCTCGATACATGGACGGCACCATGTGGCCCAAAAGTTCACGACATAGGTCGTATCACTCGTGGTGTGTATCCGAGATTGGAGCTGGTCGAGATTTACCTCTTCAACGCGAGAAAAGGAAAGCCCCATCACCAAAAGCAAAAACTGTATCATTCCGTAATGGTTTCACCGACCGGTTCAAGCATCTGTGGCTCATCCCTGTTGACGCGAATCTTCGAGACCTCGCGTGTGACTGGGAAGGCCTCCAGAAGGCCATCATCGAGTGGACGCAGAAGAGGCTGCACGTGCTCGCGTTCATCTGCCAACATCCACGCAGCACGCTCTGTTCGGGGAATGATCACCGGCATCCGAAGTGCGGAGTTGTGCACGTGCGACATGAGCATGTTTGCTTCGGTTGTCAAGATCGAAAACGTCTCCTCGCACCCGCCCGTTGCCGGGTCGACCCATTCCTCCCAAATGCAACCGAGAGTGAAGATCTCCGCATCACGCATTCGAACGAGATGCGGAATTTTAAGTTTACCATCATGCCGCCATTCAATGAAGCCGTTGACGGGTAGAAGTCCGCGGCGCTTTCGGATGGCATCACGAAATGAGGGCTTTTCAAACGCTGTTTCCGAACGTGCGTTAAGCGTCCGTCCCCGCATCTCGTCGGCCTGCTGCATCGACTTCGTCCACCGCGGTACCAAGCCCCATCGCATCAGTCGAATGCCATCTTCTGCCACTCCAACCGGAAGCTTCGGGTGGGAAAAACCAGAGACGTGCACATATGGCACAAACTCCGACGCATCCTCGAACAGCTGACCGAGATCGGTCTCAATGACATGTGTCTGAGAAAAGATCGAAACCGTGTAGCACATCGATCATAGCCCGCATGTCAGGGGGCTGACCTGTCCACTCACGGAATCAGGACCATGGCGATGAGCACCACAATTCCCAGCATCATGATGAGAGCATAGTTCTGAGCGACGCCACTCTGGATCCGGCGCAGAACGCCGGCAAGGGAACCCATTGAGCGCGCAGAACCATTGACAAGACCATCAATTGCGATGACGTCGACGATCTTCCACAGAAAATCGCGTGAAGCGGCCAAGATCGGACCGGCCACGAGCATGTGATAGACCTCATCAACGTAGTATTTGTTCAGAAGCAGGCGATAACCGGCCTTGAGTTTACCGGCGAGCGCATCAGCCTTTTCCATTCCCTTGCCATAGATGGAGCGGGCAAAGAGAATACCAATGACGGCCACAACGGAAGAGACAGCCATCAGGGTGAGCTCTATCGACGTGTGGTCTCCACCATGTGTTGGAAGCAAAGCCATTCCATCGCGGAAGACAGGCTCGAGCCAGTGCTCCAGCAGATTGGGGATGTGCAACGCATGACCTAGCACGTGAGGCACTCCGAGCAGTCCACCCAGAGCCGAAAGAACGGCAAGGATGATCAGCGGAATCGTCATCGTGGCAGGAGACTCGTGCGGATGAACGTGGTGATGATCAAACCTCTCTTCGCCGCTGAAGGTCAGCGTCGTCAGCCGCCACATGTAGAACGCCGTCGTCAGAGCTGCAAGCACGCCAACTCCCCAGAGCACGGGGCTAGCATTCAGCCAGGCATACCACAGGATCTCGTCTTTGGAGAAAAAGCCCGAGAAGAATGGGATGCCGGCGATGGCCAGCGTTCCGATAAGGAATGTGCGATACGTGATCGGCATGTATTTCTTCAGTCCGCCCATCTTTCGGATGTCCTGCTCCTCGTGCATTCCGTGAATAACCGATCCGGACCCGAGGAAGAGCAGTGCTTTAAAGAAGGCGTGCGTCATCACATGAAAGACGCCGGCAGTGAATGCGCCGACTCCAAGTGCCACGAACATGAAGCCCAGCTGTGACACGGTGGAATAGGCAAGCACTTTCTTGATGTCATTCTGCACCAAGCCGACCAAGCCGGCAAACAACGCCGTTGTGATACCGATACCGGCCACGACTGCCATGGTGGTTGGTGACATGGCAAACAGCACGTTCGTGCGGGCGATCAGGAAGATACCGGAGGTCACCATTGTTGCAGCATGGATCAGAGCCGACACGGGTGTCGGGCCTGCCATAGCGTCAGGCAGCCACACTCCAAGAGGAATCTGCGCACTCTTACCCGTGCAGCCGAGGAACAGCAGCAGCGTGATGAGAACTACGTTCGAAACCAGCATCGGATTCTGTTCGACGGCGGCCTGATGAATGGCCGAGTAATCGAGGCTCCCGACCGAGGTGAACAGGAGGAACATCGCCAGAAGGACGCCAAAGTCACCGATACGGTTGACGACAAATGCCTTCATCGCAGCGTCGCCAGTCCACGTGATATTCGTTCCTTCAAACTTGCGGTCGTACCAAAAACCGATCAGCAGATACGAGGCCAGGCCCACCCCTTCCCAACCAAGGAAGGTCAGGAGCATGTTATTGGCAAGCACGAGGTTGAGCATCATGAACACGAAAAGGTTCAAGTAAGCAAAGAACCTCGGGAAGCTCTTATCACCATGCATGTAGCCGATCGAATAGACATGGATCAGAAAACCGATCCCGGTGATGATCAGCGTGAACAGGATCGACAGCCGGTCGATCTGATACGTGATATCAACGCTGAACGATCCCGTGGCGATCCACGTATAGACCGGAGCCATGATACTCTGCTGTGCAGCCGGAGCATCCTCCGGGATGGCGCGCAGATCATTGAAGGCCATCACCGCCATGATGAAGCTCAGCAGGACAGCGGCACTGGCAATGGAACCGGTGATCTTCTCATTGTTGATCTTCTTACCGAAGAGTGCAACGATGATGAATCCGATCAGCGGGAAGAGCGGTATCAGAGCGTAGTTCATCCGATTTCCGGGGCAATTGTCTCGAAATCTAATTTTTCAACATCCATCTCGACATGGCGGAAGGTGATAGTCATCGTCTCATCCACCACCATCATGGCATTTCGTTCCATCTTCATCCAGTCCGACCGACGGGCCGTGAATGGCTCTGAAGCGACAACAATCGCACTGGGCTTACCGTAGGCCTGCTCCATTGTGCAATTGTCGCCCACGCACCGATACTCACGACCATGCATATAGTACAGGGATGCCGGCTGTACATTCGGGTTCGTGGTATACCGGACGGTGATCAGGCATGTGCCGTTGGTGACCGCAAGATTCAAGTAGGAGTGTTGCCGAACGTCCGAATCCATGAGAAGGGTATTGAGGTCGGCAAACATTCCGTGCATTGCCGCCACGAGCTCTTCGCACGTCACATGCCCGTATGGGTTGGCAATATGGTTCAGCAGCAGCCCAAACAGGTGCTCAGAATCCGTGCTACCCTGAATTGCGTCGTAGGCAGTGTCATTGAGCATGCGAAGCAGCCGACGGCGTATCTGCTTAAAGCCCCCTACCACTCCATTGTGCATGAACATCAGATTGCCGCATGCAAACGGATGTGAGTTCAGTTCTTCAACGGCCATACCGGGAGAGGCCGCCCGAACATGCGCAAACATGCACGGGGAATGGATCTTCCGGGCCAGACTCTTGAGGTTGTTATCGCTCCATGCCGGCTTGATGCTTCTGAACACGCATGGCTCATTGTCGAGTTCGGGTGCGTAGAAGCCAATGCCGAAGCCATCACCATTCACGGAAACAGACATCTCTCCGGCATTCATGGTCTGCGCCGTCACAAGCGAATACTTCGGCTTGTAGAGCAGATCATCAGCCAGAATTGATGGGCCGATATAGGCAATGAAGCGGCACATCTGGTCAGCCGGCGATCAGTTGAGTGCTGCCTTTTCCGTACACCAGGTGTTGTACACACCGTCGAGCAAGAGATTGAAGGCATCGGCTGCCTCGCGTGCTGAGTCCAACGCGGCCTGCTTCTGCTCATCCGTCTCGCACATGCGCACCAGCGCTTCACGCGTGACCGTACGGTGTATCTCATCGGCATGCTCATGCACGGCGAAGAACTCCAGGGCGTCCTTGGTGTCGAGGTCGTAGAACTTCTTGAGTCCGGCGATCTTCGTGGTCGAGATCTCAGGGATCTGCGACTCATACGCATACAGGGCGGCAAGTCCTTCATAGGCATTCTTGCGTCCGGCCAGCTCCTTGAGGATGCGGACAGACTCACGTGTATGCGGCAGGTAGCGACGCTCTTTCATCTCTTCACGGCTGACACCGAGCGCACCGCCAAAGCGGAGCCAGAGTTCGGGATGGTTGTCCGGACCATGCTCTTCTTCGATGAGGTTCTCGAGCAGCATCTGGCGCACTTCCATGTCGTCACAGTTGGCGTGCGTTGCGCTGACGTACGTCGGGAAGAGGTGAACCTGATGGTAATACTCCTTAGCATACTCGCGGAGCATATCGACCGAGAGTGTGCCCTCGTTCCACATGATGTAGAACGGGTGCTGAAGCATGTGGCGCTCGGAGATGATCTCGTCGAGCTTCTGGAGGAATTCTTCCGTCGTCATAAGGACAGTCCTCGTAAGCGTGAATAGTCTAGTGTCGGAACGGCAAAGATAGGTCTTTTCATAATTTCGCCCCGTGTTCATGATGTACAGCCACACGGTTTTTCTTGAAACTCCTTACGAGGAGCTGGTTCAGCAGACTCTGGGCTTCGTCGATAGCGAACTATCTGCGCGTGTCATCCTCTTTAACGACGAGGTGCACACGTTCGACGAGGTCATTATCCAGATCATGAAGGCTACGGGATGCTCCCTTGAGCGTGCCGAGATTCTCACGCTGGAGGTACACCGGACCGGTAAGGCCATGGTCTTTTCCGGCGGCTTCACCGAGTGCCTGAGGGTGTCGGGCGTGCTGGAAGAGATTGGCCTTATGACGCAGATAGAGACCTGAAGGCCTGTTCCTACCTCTTCGGAGCCACAGGCCCCTTGCCTACGGTTTGGGCAACGGTGGTGGGATGACCGTGGTGTCCTGTTTGCCGAGTATCCGTCCCTGCGCGTCTCTCATCTGGCCCTGAAGGACATTGTTGATCGAGCCTCCCGGGGTCATTCCCGGAATCTGAGGAAGGTTCATATTCGGCGCAGTCACCTGGAAAGCATCCTTATTGCGATCCATCAGCTGCTGCATGACGTCCTTGTCCTTCTCGGTTGCACGTTGCAGAAGATCTTTATCGAGATCACGCAACAGCGTCGAGTCCGAAACCTCAACCCCGTTGATCTTGGCAAGTGCAAACTCGACGCTGGCACGGACTTCGCGGGCATACTCCGACCTCGGATACCGCTCCAGCAGGAGCTGGTAGTAAAAGATCGCGCTGTCATTTCGATGAACATCGCGCTCAAACATCCATCCCATGGCATATAGCGCCTTGGGTGCGAGCTCGCTTTCCGGGAACTTGTTCACAACGGCCATGTACTGCCTTGAGGCAAAAGCATAGTCCTTGATGGCCCGGAACTTCGATCCTGATGCATAAAGCTCTGCGGCATCGTCAATCGTTGCATCAGCAGTAAAGCCAAGATTCGCGGCTGCCTCTTTGGCAAAGGGGCTTCGTGGCCACCGCAACGAGATCAGTTCGAACAGTGAATCCGAAACGATCGGCTCGGTATCCTTCAGAAGCCGCGCCTGCGCAAAGAGACACTTGCCGGCATCCTCGGACGATGGCTCGCTGGCCCCGAAGGCCCACCGGTAGTATATCAGTGCGCTGTCGCGTCGGTCGAGGTTCTCATGCACCCGTCCGATCGAATAGAGTTCACCGGCTCGAAGTCTGTTGATGGAATCCTTTCGGGAAGTGTCAACAACCAGATGCTGATCCAACATATACAGTCGACGTTTGGCCTCGTCCCACGAGCGCAGCGCCGAGTAGTACTTGTTGGCAACATCATACACCGGCGTGCGGATCACCTTGGCCTTGGCGAAATACTTCAGCGCTTCCTGATAATCACCTGTTTTGTACAGCGCCATCCCCTTTTGAAATGACTGAGCCATGAGCTCCGGCTTGCCGACGAATGAGGTATCAGCAAAGCGCTCGCGCGCCAAAAGGGTCTTGTCCTTGGCATTCTCCTGACGTAGCCGGTCTAGAGCAAGACGTTCGGCCTGAATGAACGATGCCCACTCGGTAAACGCCTTGCGGTCTTCCAGCTGAGCATACATTTCACTGGCCTCATCAAAGGAACCCTGACGAGCACGGCACGAGGCGATATAGAGGAGCGATTCAAACTGTCCGAGTGCATCGGGGTTCTCGTCGAACACCTTCTTGAAAGCAGCCTCGGCAAGAGCATACTTTCCGATGCGGTAGTAGATCGATGCGATCTCGATCTGCCATTTGGCACGCTGGCCTGCATCCTCACACATGATCAGTGCCTGCTTGTAGGGCATGATGGCCTTTTCGATGTCGCCATCCTCAATGGCCATCTCTGCCTGGATGCGATATGCCTCACTGGCAACATCATACCGATCGCGGTACCATGCTACATCGACGGCTTTGGACAGTGCTTGCGTGCCCTGTGACACTTTGCGCTGCATAAGGTAAACCTTCGCCAGCAGAATATGGGCATCCGGCGAATACTCTCCGTCGGGGAACCGCTCGATCAATTCAAGACACTTTTGCTGTGAAGGCACCCACTCGGAGCGGAAGAAATAGGCCTCGGCCATTAGAAAGAGCGAGCCCTCGATGTACTGTGACTTGGGATGGAACGCCACGACCTTGGATCCCTTGATCAGGATCGAGTCGACCTTCTGCGTCACGGGCTGCAGCTTGGTACGGTCGATCTGCAACCCGCGAAGAAACTGGTACACCGAATTCTTGGGCGGACCCGATGCGAGCTTGATACTGTCGAGTCCGGGGACGAGCACGCGTGGACGATTGCGCTTCAGCTCTTCCTGGTAGTCGAACTCATCCAGCACCTCGCCGCGTATGCGCTGCATGTTGTAGTACGTGTTGAAATACGTGATCCTGTTGTCGTACCAGGAACATCCGGTAAGACCAAGGACCGAGGTCAACAGCAAAAGGAGCGATATGATGCGCCAGGATGTCACAGACTGCGTTGCAACCAGCGTTTCCGCATCTGGCGTTGACGCTCAGTTACGGTGTCTATTTCAATGAGTCCCGGGAACAGGCGCTCCTGCACAACGATGCTGGTCGTGTAGATCCGGCCATCGCAATGTCCGGTGATCTGTGCCGCCCTGCCGATGCGCCCTCCAAGCAGATGGTCTGCCTGCGCCGGGCTGAGGATGCGAATTCCGTCGATGGCCACAAGCTCGTCATCAATACCGATGCCTGCCTGCTGCGCCGGAGAACCATCGTCAACGCTTCGGACAACCATCCTGCCACCGATATCGGCCAGGCTCCATCCGATGAACGGGGCTTCCGGGGCTTCAGCAGCGGGTACGGATTCACCGAAGGTGGACGCGGCAGCCTTTTTCGGCGCGGCACCAACGCGGTATCCGACGGCAGAAAAGATCTCGTCGTAGGGCAGTTCTTCGGTTCCGTCAAGCCAGCTCATCAGACGTTCGCGCACCTGCACGCGGGTGGCCCTTTCGATGATGGCAATGCACTCGTCTTCCGTCATACCTCGCGAAGGATCATCCAGATACCGCTGCCACATCATCCGCAGGGCATCGTCCATTGAGTACTTACCGTCGGTATGGTCGATGATGTACACATCCAGGAGCATCACAATGATCCCACCCTTGAGGTAGTACGAGGGGAACCTGTTGGATCCGTCTGGACTCTGAAGGTAGAGCTTCAGCCATGCCAGATAGGAGCTATCACGGGTCGACATGGCAAAACGCCCCTGCACCTGGGCAAGCTTGGCAATATCATCGCGAGAGATCGAATCGAGATACTCCTTCTCGGTTGTAAATCCGCATCGGTAGGCAAACAGGTTGTCGTAGTACGACGTCAGACCCTCTGCAAGCCACAGCATCGGAGTATACGTCTCTCGCGTATAGTCAAATGGACCAAGCTCGACCGGACGGATACGCTTGACGTTCCAGAGATGGAAGTACTCGTGGCACAGCAGCGACAGAAGTCCGATAGCCTTGGTCTTATCCAGCAGGGCCGAAGGGTCTACCGCATTAACGCTTGACCGGGCGTGTTCCAGCCCGCCCCCTGCCCCTGGATAGGCCTGAATGATGAAGACATAGCGGTCATAGGGAGCGCCACCAAAGAGGGCCGTCTCAACCTCGACAATGCGTTTGATGCGCTCGGTCAGCCAGTCAATGTCCACATCGTAGTTCGTTGCCACCGCCACTTCATGACGCGCACCAGCGGCGGTGAACATCCGCACGCGATGGTCGCCGATCTCGATCGGAGAGTCGGCCAGTATGTCATAGTTGCGGGCTCCGAGCAGAACCCCCTTTGTTGAGGGGGCCTGCACCGGCGAGAGTGCGGTAGATATCGACGGCCATAGCTGCTGATCATGTGTCAGCAGAAGATGATGAACCTCGTTCATGCGACCCTCGACGTACATGCAGATCGAGGTCAGCATCAGGAAGGCATGAAAACGGTTGACGTGACTGGTGCGCACCGTGCGGTCGTGAGCATACACGAGGTATTCCACCTCGATGACAGTCGCCCCCTTCGCATCGACGACCAGCGCTGCCTTATCACGCCAGCGGAAGGCGCGAGGCACGCGACCACTCGAGGTTACGTCGTAGCAGCGCACATTCCCCTGCCAGCCGGCATAATCGCGGATCTTATAGCTGCCCGGAGACCACGACGGCATCACCAGTGTCAGCTCTGGAGCATCGACCTTTTCGATGCGCATACGAACGCTCACCAGATGCTGAGGTGCGCGATCGAAACCGACCTCATAGGTAATGGAGGCCGAAGAGTTAACGAGCTGCTCGTCGCGTTGTTCTATCTCGTACATCAGCGCTGTCCAAAGTAGGTGTTGGTCATGAAATCCTCCTCGAATGTCTGCTCCTGCTTGGACTTCGTTGGATTGTGTCCGGGCGGCACAAGGCCACCGGTAAGTTCATCGTATCGACGTCGAGAATCTCTCAGTTCATTGTTCTTCACAGCGATGGCACGCACGAGATCATCGCGATGCCGCGTCCGCCACACGTCGTCGTCGAGGTCGCGCTCCATCGTGAACGGCTCTTGCGAACGAAGACGCAGTAGCTTGCGCTGTTCGACCGCGAGACGTTTTTCAAGAAGGTCCGCTTCCTGACGCCAGCGTTCGACACCCCAATCGCCAGATTCGCGCTCCAGCGCCTCATCCGCACCAAGCAGAGTGAGCATCGAGCGCAGCTGGGCAGCGTTGCGCGTTGCATACGCCTGTTGAACCTGATGCCATATGGAGTCTTTACCGGACTCTTCGCCATGAGCATCTGCAACGTCGGGATGAAGCTGCTTCACAAGCGTTCGGTACATGGCCACCAGCTCCGTGTCCGAGCCGCCGGCCTCGCGGCTGCGCGCGGCCTGCTCACGCTGACGTTCGTCCATGCGAAATGCCTCCTGCACGCGCATGGTAAATCGAGCATATTCCTTGTCTACGACCTGATTGATCAGGTCGATGATCTCGGCCGTAAGCTTTTCTCCACGCTCATGCTTGATGCTGAGCAGCTCCACGCGTCGGAACATCTCCGCTGCCGCTAGTGCAACTTCCTGCAGTTCTCGCTCGAGCAGACCGAAGTATCGATTGTACGCAGCATGAAGTCGAGGCCGAACCTCAGTCGAGAGTCGATGCCACTCATCAAGGGCCGAGCGAAGCTCCACACGGAGCTCGCGCACTCGCTGCTGTAGTGGGGCGACATCTGGATGAACGGTGATCGACATACCCGGCAAATCTACGATGCACTCTGCGGCGTATCGCGCACGAAGTAGCGCGCCACAAGCATCTCCGCAAGCGCACAGACCAGAGCAAGAACCGTTGCTAGGGGCCAGAGCTCAGATCCGGTCCGCGCCTGCCGAATGGCGGCCTGAACAGACGATCCGGCAGCGATCTCGGCCACATGGTCGGGTCGGATCACCAGTGAGTCAACATCCTTCTTCCAAGCCCCTTCGTCGAAGAATTCAAGTCGGGATTCGCTGGTTGAGCCGTTAACGGTGACTGTGGTGACGGGCACGGAATCGCGAGTAGAGACGACCGTGACGCCCGCAGCAAACTGCGCAGGAATAGTCAGCATGGTTGCCGAGCTCAAGCGCACGGGCTGCAGCGTCGTCGTGACGCCATTCTGGTCAGTGACCACAAACGCATCCTGCCCCGTCATACGGGGCGGCAGCGGGATGCTGATGGATTCCCCCAGCCCCAGATTCACTCCCTGGTCGCGCGGGGCAACAACATAGAGCGTACTTCGCACAAGCGTGGCGGCAAAGAGGCCGCTGACCGGGAAAGTGCCGGACGCGAGGTCCGGCGTGACGGCAATGTAGATGGCCCGACCCTGGCCGACCGTGGCTTCGCTGACCAGTCCGCCGGCTCCGGAACGAACCACATCAAAGCCACCTCCAGCCGGAGACTGGCGGATAATGCGTACACCCTCGGAGCCGGCCATCAGAGCCGCAGAGCTTCGGAACACTCCCTGGTAGAGGGGATGAGAGCGCTCCACGGCCGTTACCATGAAGGGGGCGTCGGGAGCCGTCACGCGCTCAGGCAGAGCCTGCAATCCACACGCCGGCAGGATAGTGCCCCCTGAGGCGGAGGCGAAGACGATCGCGCCACCACCCGACTCAAGAAACTGCCGCAGAACGGAGGCATCCGAACTTGTGGCCGCGCCGCCGCAGACGATGACAACGTCAACATCGACCAGCGACGAGGACGCAGACGTTACTGATTCAAAGGTCACAATGCTGCCTACTGTTGCTCCAACACCCGGCAGTCCAAGAACGGTGCGCACCAGCTGCGTCCGTTCGGAAGGGCCTACAAGACAAAGACGGGCGCGTCTCGGAATGGTCACCCCCGCCCATCGAACGTTATCGCGGTCGATCGCATCAGATTCCAGCTCGATGGCCGCAGCGATCGCACCCTGCCGGTTGGGCGTGGCTGCCAGGGTGACAGCCCGCAGACCATTGGCTGGCAGGTCCACGGCTTTCTGAGCCACGCGCAGGCCATTAAATGATAGTGAGACGAGTGCGCCGGTTACGTCGCGTGGACTTCCATTGCGGACGATCGCCTCAAACTCGATGGGCCTGTCAGGCTGCAGTAGCTTGGTGATAACCGACACCGAGTCAACACTGATGTTTGCTTCCAAACCAAGCTGTCCCTGACCGATACGCACAAGAAACACCGTTGCATCGCGCTCAAGCGCACGTAGCGAGTCATCGTCGGGCCGATATGTCTGCGACCGTTGGGCATCGCTGATGATGTAGACCTCGCGATGAGCATTGACGGCCTCCTCAAGCAGGGGGCGCACTCGACGCAGGGCTTCAACAAGGTTGGCACTGCCATCAGAGACCGAAAGTCGGTCCACCTGCTGACGTGCTGCATCAAATGTTCGCGTCATGTCAACGCGACGTTGTGCATCGCCCCCTACCATGGGGAGCACCACCACTTCGTCACCATCACGCAGACCGTTGATGATCTCCCGCGCGGCCTTCCTGGCCTGATCAATACGTGGTCCCGCGCCATCGGCGGCTTCCATGCTGGCAGAGTTATCGACGAGGATCACAACACTTGCCCGCGCGGCCGATGACAGCAGGGGAAGACTGGTCTCGATGGTCGGTCGCGAGAGGGCAAGAACGGCGAAAACGATGATGAGCGTGCGCAGGATCAGCAATAGGATCTGCTGTAGCTTCAGGCGGCGAACCTGCTTTTGCTGGAGCTCGAGCAGAAAGCGCACACTCCCGAACTCCACAACGCGGAGTTTCCGCAGGTTCAGCAGGTGCAGCAGCAGCGGTATGCCCGCTGCGGCCAGACCAAATAGCGCAAAAGGATTCAGCAGGTTCATCGTTGCAGATTCACCACACGATACATCTCATCTACCTCTTCGCGCGTCAGGTGACGATACTCTCCACGCTTCAGACCGCGTGTTGACAGCCCAGCGTACTCCTTACGATCCAGCCGCTTGACCTCGTAGCCGAAGTGCTCAAAGATTCGTCGCACCTCACGGTTGCGACCTTCACGGATGGCCAGGATGACCGTGGACTTATCCTCCGGGTCGATCATAATGTCCACCGGCTGTGTTGGACCATCTTCGAGCTCTATACCCGCAGCGATCTGACGCATGTGATCAGCGCGGAGGGGGCGATCCAGAGCCGCCTTGTAGACGCGGGTGACACCATATCGTGGGTGCATAAGCCGATTAGCAAGATCACCGTCATTGGTCATTACCAGAACGCCTGTGGTGTTCCGATCGAGTCGACCAACGGTAAAGAGGCGCGTCTTGAGTCGGACGATATCAAAGACCGTGGCACGCCCCTTTTCATCATTCGACGTGGCAATGACATCCTTGGGCTTGTTCAGCAGGATGTACGTTAGGTGCTTCGTGCGTGAGATCGGTTCACCGTTGACGGTCACCACGTCGTCGATGTTGACACGCGTGCCGAGATCGACCACGATCGCACCGTTAATGCGGACACACCCGCTGCGGATCAACTCGTCGGCACGGCGACGCGAGGCCACGCCGGCATCGGCGATCGCCTTGTTCAGGCGCACATGCTGCGCGGGCTCAAGAATATCAGTTCGCCGGGGCTTTACCGGTCCACGCTGCTTCTGCTGCGCCGGCGGCGCGCCACCGGTTCGTTTGCGTGGCGCGGAGTTTGAATGTTTCGATGGCGCAGACTTGGCGCGTCGATCAGAGGATTTCTTTACTGGGCTTGGCATGGCGATTCACATCGTGAGCAAGAATGGATTGTACTGTCATTCGAAGGGTTTCTACGTCGATACCCGTCATGCAGGCATGCGTGCCGAGTGGACACTTGGCGCCACCGTGCGCGCTGCATGGACGACATGCGAGGTCTGCTCGCTGAACAACGCGCGTGCGGATTCCGAGGGGACCAAACCCGAACTCAGGAACCGTCGGTCCGAAGATGGCGGCCACACCGACGTTCTGCAGCGAGGCAAGATGCACGGGCGCGCTGTCGTTTGCAACTACACAGTCTGCCGTGGCAATCACGGCCGCAGCTTCCGAGAGTGTTGTTCGACCGCAAAGATCCTGAACACCCTCGACATCGGCCAGCACCCCGGCAACTGACGAGTCACCGATGACGCACACCTGCATACCCTCGTGTACGAGGGCTCCTGCGAGCCGCCTCATGCGATCAATGGGCCATCGCTTCGTGGGCCAGACAGTTGCCGGAGCCAGTACGATCCGCGGATTAGTCGACCCGGCATCCCACGGAAGATCAACACTCGAAGGATCCGACAGTGATATCGGCAGGAGCGACTCGATCGGTGGGATATCTTCCCCCTGCGCAATAAGGGGACGCAACAGTTCGAGATGCCGCTGCGCGTCGTGCAGGTGCTGCGGGTATGGAACAACGTCAGAGGCATACCAGCGTGTTACCGCATCATCATAGGTAACAACGCGGCTGGCCCGCAGAGACCGCACAAACAGCGCCGTACGCAGACTTTTGTGCGGCACAAGGACGGTGGTGGGCTCGCCTGAGGACAGAGATCCTGCCAACTGATGTTGTTGCCGGATGCCCTTATGTGCATTGCGCTTGTCAAACGCGATCACATCGTCGATGATGCTCAGCCCCCTCAAAAGGTCTGATGCGGCCGGTGTAGTGACCATGATGATCCGCCAATGCGGGAACTTCTTCCTCACGGCAGCACAGAGCGGCAGCGTCAGGATCACGTCGCCGAGAAATGCCGTTTGAACGATGATTACTCGCATGTTCAGTCCGCAACCACGGTAGCACCGGAAGGGGGCTGACCACGCCACCGGCGATGTTGCCACGACCAGAGGCCGGGCCTGCGGCGAATAGTCTGCTCGAGAAGCTCTACGTGCCGCCGGGTCAGCTCCAGAACGCCAGCACGGTCGTTCTGCAGATCCGCCATGGGCACTTCGATAAAGTCCACCAGATACGTTCCGTCATCGCGCCGCTCGCAGCACGAGTAAAAGATCGGCGCACCGAATCGCAGGGCGAGCGATGCGGGGGCTTCATAGGTCGGGGTAGGTCTACCCATGAATGTGATCCATGGGTCTTTTTCCGGTACGCCGTGCTGATCTACAATGATGCCGATCACCGAACCTTCTGTCAATAGCCTGACCATTGCACGCGCAGCACGACCCATGGGAATGAGGACGTTTCCAAACTTCATGCGATAGCCATTGAGGATTCGGTCGGCCATCGCGTTCGACTGAGGATGATAGACAATGTTCACCGGCGCATTGAGCTTGATCCCGGCAGCCATCGCACCATACTCCCAGTTACCGTAGTGGGCCGTAAGAAGGATCGTCGGCTGCCCGTTTCGACAGCGTTCGCTGATGGGTTCCAGACCGCGGATCTCGACCATGCGATCAAGTTCTTGCCGATCAATCGAGGGTATGGCCAGCAGCTCGGCAAGTACAATGCCGAGGTTTTCGTAGGACTCATTCAGCACTGCTTGTCTTGCCGCTTCATCGAAGCCCGGAAGTCCAAGCGCAATGTTCGAACGTGTTACTTCCTTTCGCGATGAGGAAAGCCCCTTTAAGACAGTACCGATCAGCCCGCCGAATCGTTGTCGTGCCCTCCAGGGCAAAACGCGAGAAACTGCACCCAGGGCAAGAAAAGCACCCGTTGCTAATCGGTCAGCAAAGTCCTTCATCGCGGAACAGTGGGTTGCTGCTTGACGGGGTTAGGATTCGGACTGAAGGCACGCGCGAAGAGATTGAACCAGTTCGGCTGGTTGATCTGCCCGATCATCGTTGAATGAACGAGTTTATAGTTCTGCTGAAGTGTCACATCAACAAAGTAGAAGTGCACTCCGCCCTGGATCTCCTGGTAGAACCACGTCTCGTATGGTTTGGCATCGGTGTTGTGATCAAAGCGCTCGATCTGTGTTGGCTGTCCGAACTTCAGGAGGACGACACCACGATCCGAGCGCCATCCATCCTGGTAGGTAGGACTTCTGTAAAAGGTCTGAGCACGTTTGAAATGACCACGAAAAACGTCCAACCGTTCGTTTGCCAATGTTGTCTCGTCAGGGTCGCGGATCTTCCAGAAGCGAAACAGGTACCGCTGCTTGGCGCGTTCATCGGTGCAACCCTTTCGGACATCGATCTCGCTCTTCGTTGCCAGGAGATCCGAAAGTTCAAGTTCAAGCTCCAGCTGACTGCCCGTAGTTACAGCCCACTCCGACGCCTGGAACTGCTCATCCTCTGTCAACATGCGTCCAGATGCTGCTGGGGCATCAGGATTGAGTAGATAGAACCGCTCTTCCTTTGTATCATAAACGGTCTGTCGATCCTTCGATAGGATCCGTACCTGCAGCGTGTATACTCCAGTCGGAATACCCAGAAGCGAGAACTCCTCCCTTATCACAAGGGCGTCGCTGATGTCCTTCATGGGAATGAACGTCGTGAACTGTTCTTCGCGGACGTTATCAAGAACGCTCACACCGATATCGAAGCTACCGAGCGCCGACCGCCTGGCATTGTAGACCTCAGCATAGATACAGAGCAGCGGGTCGTTACCAATCACCTCATGCCGCGGATTCGGCTCGGCAGATAGTCCGTTTCTGCGAAACTTCTCACTCGAGGAACCGGGCATCACGAACATGATGTCTGACAGAGCAGGACGCATGCCCGGCACCGGGATGTTCGATCGAAATGTTGTGCGAGTTGTCTTCGATGAGTCGTTTATATCTCTCGCTACGAAAGACACTTTATAGGAACCGGCGTTAAGGAACAACGTGCGCACACCGGAGTAGAACTGCCTGTGCGAGGGAGTCGACGTTGGACTGGCTGCCGATGCAACCCATTCATCGCTGGCAACGATCCCGGTGTCGGACGCGACATCAAGGCGGCAGTACATCTCCCCAACATATCCCGTGGGAGCGAGCACATATCGCAGACATGTGTCTGGGAAGGAGTAATGGAACTCCCATTTGGAAGCAGCTTCACTACTCCGGAACTGAACTACATCGGCTGTGACATCCAGAGTACGCTGCGCCTTGAGGCACGTGACCCCAAGCAGCATGACGATGATGATGGCAACGCGTGTGCTCAATGTTCGAGTATCTCCGAAACAACAATGCCGCCGATCAGGACGATCGACGGCATGAAAACGTCTTGCATTTGCAACCTGATCAGTCAAACCTCAGCGCGATGCTGACACGGTTGATCAGTCCGAGGTTGATCGTCGGATTGATCGAATAGTCGATACGGCCCGAAAAGTCCTCACTGACATAACGGATCCCGACTCCACCAGCAAAGCCAAACTGGTCCGAGCCCATTCGATACCCGGCACGCAGACTCACGAATTCCTTCCACGTGTACTCAGCGCCGAAGGCAAACTGCTCGCTGACATCCGAAAAAGTCTCGAAGTCCACGGCTGTGACAAGCGAATGCTGAAGCACGCCGCTCTCATCGATCTCCGGCTCAAACAACGCCCCTTTACAGAGATCGGCACCGATCCCCATTCGAAAGGAAAGGGGCATGTCAAACGGCGAGGTCAGAAGGCGCATATCAACAGGAAGGGTATTGATACCATCAATCGGATTGTTCGTGCGGGCAACATCGCTACCTGTGTACTCCATCTGTGAACCGAGCGAACTGATGTTGAATCCCAACACGATTCCCTCGAATCCTGTTTCGTAGCGCGTCCCGACGTCGAACAACACACCGCCCGCATTCATGTTCGTGAAGCCCATGGAAATGTACTTGGCTGTCACTCCGAACGAAAACTGCTCTGTCAGAGAGCCCGCGAACGTCAACCCGATGGCAACGTCACTCACCTGATAGATGCCACCGGTCCCGTCCTGCTGATCCATCGTGGTTACTTGAATGTCGCCACTAGTGAAGTTCGTAAAGCTTGCAGCCATTCGATAGTTCTCACTGATCGGGATGACCGCCGCCGCAAAGTTGTGAGACATTCCACCGAACCAGAATGTCTGGCTGAAATCCGCGGCGTACTTCTTGATCGAAGCAAGACCAGCCGGATTCCAAAAGACGGAGGAGAGGTCATTCGCAACAGCTGAATGTGCGCCGGCCATACCGGTGGCTCGGGCACCAACGCCGATCTTCAGGAACTGGCCGCCTGAAAGACCGACTTTCGTGAAATCGGTTGCTGCAATGGTTGCCTGAGCAATCGCCATCTGAGACGAGGCAATCAGGACAACGAGAAGACCCAGCAGGGTCATGAGTGAGCGATGATGTGTCATGATGCGTCTCCTCATTCCCCTTCACCAGGGAATCGTGCAGGTCCTACAACAACGGCAAACTTTCGAATAACGCTTGCCCCACTTGGTGTTTCAATCTTCGCAATGAACATCTGGCTTGCAGCGCGGCGCTTGCTGAGCTGACTACGTGTAAGCAGATCCCAGACATCAGCACCTAACTGCGCACGTAGTGCGGCCTCTGATCGTTCGGTGGACACGGCATTCTGCGCCGCATTCAACTCGTTGTGCTCAATTGTGCGGACGAGTTCACCGGCCACGGTGTAGATATTGATCGTGCAGATACGTGGCAGGCGTGTGAAAAAGATCTTCGCCTGGAAC
Source organism: Bacteroidota bacterium (assembly GCA_003488525.1). Lineage (GTDB taxonomy): Bacteria > Bacteroidota > Ignavibacteria > Kapaibacteriales > Kapaibacteriaceae > UBA10438. The sequence continues at coordinate 18,792 of DNLG01000101.1, forward strand.
GGTGAGCTCATCCCTTCATTTGTCACGTAGAATGGATTCGGCACAACCTGAACCTGCTCCAGATCCTCGCTCGTATAGGACTGCTCGCCTGTCTCACGGTCGAACTTATCGTATTGTTCAACACGAATCTTCGCCGTAGCACCATCGAATGGGAATCCGAAAGCACCACCAAATGTCGAAACCACCACCTTATCACCGGGCTTGAAGTCTTCTGCCGGAAAAGCGGTCGGAGGATTCGCCGTTGTCGGCGCATTCGATGCCACCGTGTTGCTTGATGTTCTCCGACCACGCAATGATGCATCAAGAACGAACTGCGCTCCAGCGATGGTTATGACATTGACAAAGTCGAGTGTGTCTCGTCCAGTTGTCGAGACCGTTCTGGACTTGTAGTAGCGCAGCTGCTGCCCAAGTGGACGTCCCGAGTTCGCTTCTGCGGCATAGAACCGCAAACGTGCCGGACTCCACTCTCCGTTGCGCGAGTTTCTCCAACCGTACGACGCAGAGCCAAAGCTCCCTGCTGGCACTAGCTCGATGTTCGGGAAGTTGCGCTGTTCCGCAGCCGGCACCTTGGCAAAGTCAAGGCTATGAGGCTTCAGGAGGAAATCGTAGTTCACAATAGCAGAATCGATCGTTCCGTCTGGCTTTGGATCGGCACGATTGAAGGAATAGACGTTCTTGATGTCGTACTCGAGATACTCAACATCTGGGAACGTCATGGTCGAATCCTTTCCGACGTCGTCCGTAGTATTCAATCCGAACTTCGTTGTCAGGGTTTCACGTCCGCCCTGCTTGAAAGTGATCTCATACACACCAGGACCGTTGTTGTATGACACAGCCCACGGATTTGCAGGTACGAAATCCGGGAATGGAAGATCGATAAATCCGGGCGCGAGGTTCAAATCACTCGTCTGATTGAATAGGCCTGCTACCGTGTTGCCCCGAGCAACATTGATGTTCGCTGGGCCATTCGCTATGAATGCAGTGTCAGAGCGATAGACGCCACCCCATTGTTCGATCGCATAATCAAAGGCAAGGCCGATCGTACCGAGCGCAAACTTGTTCGAGAAACAGGCAGCATTAGAGAAGTACGAACCGGCGCGGACCTTCTTTTCGCGGCTGTCGTCAAAGCCAAACTTCACAGTGTCGATCCGCAGGATGTCGCCATTTGGCGCATACAGCGTATCGATGTTGATGGTGTCCACATACGAGCGCGTCTGCTCGGTGAAATGCGCAAAAGGAGCACGCTCGTTATCCTCATTCGGACACAGAACAGGCGGAAGGAAGCTACTCCATTGTGCGATCTCGTCACCCGTAGCTGAATCCTTAAGCGTAAACACCGCGCCGTAAAGACCGATAAGATCCTGCTGATTGTTCTTGTAAGGCCAACCGGCCCATGAACGGTTGAACGTCAACTCAAGTGA
>DNLG01000101.1:20433-23837 GCA_003488525.1 Bacteroidota bacterium
GTTGTAAATGCCGCCCAGCTTCCTGCGGTTATCCTCATCTGTGGTAAGCGTAAACTCGACGGACTCGCCGGGGCGCGCTCCACGTGGAGATGTGGTTACCGTGTTTGCGCGCGCGCGGTCATTGATCTTGGACTCAAGCGAATTTGAGTAGTCGCCTTCATCGTACGCTCTAAGCGCGTAGTAGTACTCGACGTTATTGATAAGTTTTTCGCTGCGCTCTGGATTAGGGAAAAACTCAACGTTGCCGTTGCGGTTGTCATCTCCAATGTCGACGAACGTCCGATTGTTGGTGATGTTTCGGATATGACTCGCGATGAGACCCTTACGCACCTCATTCAGCTCTTCAAATGGGCGCAATACTGTGATCGCGCCAGTCAACTCGTTTATGTCGGTATCCGGGAATCTGAACTGTTCGAGGACCACCTGACGACGCAGGATCAGTCGGACCAGCGAGTCGGTAGCACGGCTCACCTGTGCTGTATCTAGCGCGCCCGTGGTGGTGCGCGACACAACTGGCAGGGCCTCGATCTTGCTCCGCATGTAGGTAAACTGAATCGAGTCAAGCTTATCGAAGTTCGGAACTCCATTGGTCGTACCGCTTGTACGAAGGAATCCTTCTGAATCGACGTTATAGAGCACCTGACCCTGAGCGTTGAGGCGACGACGATCTCGTTGCCGCTGCAGCTGGGCGAAGTAGGAACCCCATGGCTCTTGGAAGTTCAGAGTGCGGGCAACGAGCACGCGGCGCGAGTTCGGCTTGATGATGTCGAAGACGCGGAACTGATCGATCTTCACACCCTCGACCGACTGAATAGCGTCACCAAACTTGACGAATGGTGATGGCACGGCAAACTGCGCGATCTGCTTCCAGCCAAGTGGTCCGCGACGTGCATTCAAGCGCAAGTCCGTATCGAACGTGTCAAGATCGGTGCGCCGCGCACGATAGAGTCGATAGCCCATGAAGTCCAGGCCTTGTTCGAGCGTATCGACGGAGAGCTCAGACGTCGAATCCCACTGAATAGCAACGGCGTTGTTCAACGGTGTCCAGCCCTCGTCACCGATCGGGAGGTATGTCGACGGTGAATCTGTGCGACGGAAGCGGAAGTTGGCTTCGCGAGGCGGCACCGGTGCAATGAAGTTGTTATCGTAGACAAACTGAGCGAACTGAACTTTACGGATCAATTCAGCCATGTCTTCGACGGTTCCCTCGGCATCGCCACCCCTGGATGTGGATGCCAGAATGATTCCGATCACGATGCGCGCCGAGTCACACGGCCTCATGTGAAATGGGCCGGTAGCCATCAAAAGGCGACGGTCCCCTGGACCAAGATCGCCGTCGCGACGTCCGCTCGAGATGAAGTTATAGCGGTCTTCATTCTCGATTGGATCCTCAGTGATAGGCCAGTTACGCATCGTCTGCATGCCGAGTTGTTCGTTCACCGGAAACTTTTGCTTGTCCTTGCGCAGGAACTTGTCAGCATCGACTGCAGGAGACTCCAGGAAGTTGAAACCGAGGTATCCGAAACCCTGGCCTGCTTCTCCACGATCTCCGTTTGTCCACTGAACAGCCAGATTCAGGTCGGGCCGTTCGCTGTAATACCTCGCGCGGTCATTTGCCGCACCGGCTGCGAAGTTGGTCCGCGGTGCAATATCGACGTCCTGGACAGCCGCCATCCAGCAATCGTACAACGTATCAGGGAAGGTACATGGGTGGGTAAACAGATACTTCATGAACAGGATGTCGCCATAGTCGCCGAAGCCCCAAGAATAGACGATCTGCTCGATCTGGAGTCCGAGTGGAAAGCCCTCAGCGCGTCGGCGAGTGGCTCCACCTTCATAGCGTGAGAGGTCCGTGTCTTTGTAGGTACAGAAGACGTCCTCGCCAGAAACAAAGGCCGGAGCATCCTTGCCCTGCTTCTTGACTCGATTGGCAATGTCATCGACATAATTGCCATAGTAGTTATCGACTCGAAGTGTCTTGGTAGGATCATTGTCCCAAATAGGCCAATTCGGTAGTTCGGGGTTTACCTTTTCTACACCGTTCTCGTCGGCGAAATCCGTTGAGAAATACGTGCGATACTTGTTGCGAGCGGCTTCAGATTGATCCAGAAGAGCTCCACTGGCAATCGTACCAGGTACCATCCACGAGCGACCGCTGTTGGGGTTATAGGTGATCATCACGCGCTTACGGAGCGTATCAGATCCCGGAGGAAGCTTACGTGCACCGAACCATGCCCCACCGGCAAACAGATACTGATTTCCACGGCCACGCGGCCAGAAGGCCCCACCTTGACCGTTCACCACATCGAAACCAAAGATCCCGTAGTTCGTGGTGATGAAGTCGATGCGTGACTTGGTATTCTTTTGCTGGTCAAAGACGCCGCTCGGCGTGCGCTGAACGTCTTCGGACTCCTTGTCCTTTCGACCCTTAGCATCACGATTGATATCGGCCAAAGACGTCACGGACAGGCCGAACAGAACCGTCAAAGCAAAAACGCCCGACATTAGCCGCTTCATAATCACTCCATTATTCTTCAGAGGTGTAAACATCGTTCCTCCCTTTCAGATCAAAAACGGAACGAAACCGCGAAAAAGACAGAGCGCGGTGTTTGATAGTTCGGACGACGCGCGACAACGCGATCAACATACTCCTGATAGCCACGGAATGTCTCTTCCGGCGTTACACGCCCGTCCTTGTTGAAGTCGATTCGTTCCTGATAGAACCGATTGCCATAACGATCATATTGGTTCGTGGCAATAGTGGACTTGTTTGCAGGGTCTGGTTCACGATAGAACGTCGTTGGAGGAAAGTCTGACGGCTGACGATTAAGAGCGAAGCCGTCAAAGTCCGGACTACGCGTCGTCGTGAAGAACGAAATGGCCTCCGTGTAGTTGAGCAGATTGTTCACGTCGAGCGTCAGATCAATCGCTGTGCGTCCACCAAGAACATCCGTCAGCGGGATCGTCCGTGTGATTCGCATCTCTGTGAACCAATTTGAAGGGAACCGCGCCGAATTGATCTGACCGGCAATCTGGCCGCGGATGTTCACCGGCGTATAGGGCAGTCCTGCCTGCCAGAATCCCGAGAAGTTGATGTTGAAGTTCTCAAGAATCGGGATGCCAGCGATTGTTGGACCTTCATCCTTACCCCAGGCAAAACCGATGACGGCATTGACGCGATGGGGCAGATCGTTGCTCAGCGGGAAGTCTACGATCGGCAGCTGCAGATCTCCAGTGATCGGGTCTACCGGTGGTAGCTGCGTTGCCGTATTGGCATTGCCACGAACGCTTGCGATCGTGTAGTTGATGTTGAATGACCAGTTGTTGGTCATGCGCTTCATGAACGACATTTCGATACCACGCGACGTTCCATACGATGCCAGATCGTACTGATACTTTGGCCT
>DNLG01000101.1:24154-27042 GCA_003488525.1 Bacteroidota bacterium
TCGAAGAAATTCGACCATGGAGCGTTCTGATAGTAGATGCCATACGACAGTTGGAAATTCTGACGCTGAGTGATCGGATACGTTACCGATACACGTGGTCCGAAGTTTAGCTTATTGGTTGCATCGGGTGTCAGCGAGTCAGGATTACCTACGTCGAAGGTCGTCGCGTTTGCATTGAGGTAGTCCATGCGCAGGCCTGCCGTAAGCACGAGTCCCTTCATCATGATCTGATCTTGAACGAACACCGACGCGGTTGTCGGCGTGCGTGCATCTCTGGTACGTGCCGGGTTCGTGACGTTATCACGCCCGTATGACTGGGCAAACTGATCACCGCTCCATGGCGCCAGGTTCGAGTACAGCGACAGATCGAACGTACGGAACTCGAAGCCTCCCTTGATGACGTGACGTGCGTCACCGATCTCGAGGTTGTGCGTGATGTTACCGTCAAACTGATAGAACGTCGAGCTACGGAACTCAACGCCTACGGTGTTGCCATGATTGAAGAAGTACCCGAGCAGTCCAAATGGGTTGTTGGTCGACTGAGCATCGGATGGTCCTTCATAGTACCCAGTGATAGGGTTACGCTTCGTTGTTTCGTTACGGTTGTATCCATCGTTCGTAAACGAATTTTGCCGCATCGACTCGTACTCATCAAGAATCGTATTTGGTTCGTTCTCGATATACCGGATATCATCGACCGACATGTTATCGGTTGGTTGGTACAGCTCAATGCCTGAGAAGATGCCTGGGGCCTCGAACGACCGACGCTTCCCAACTTCCGTCACCTTGCCATTGTACGAAGCTCGCAATTCAAAGAATGTATTACCGCCAGCCAATGTCTGATTCAACTGGGCGAAACCATTCGTGGTGAACTCCTGAACGATGGCCTGCTTGGCCATGCGTTCGGCAACTCCATTGCCGATCATGTTTCCGTTGCCATCGAGCACCGGATTACCAAACAGATCCGTCTGATATCCCTGGCTGTTTGCGTAGAGCCAACCAATACCGCTGAGCTCTCCGGAAAGCATACCATAGGAACCACCGACAAGAAGTGCCGAGTTGTCATCAAGCTGAAAACGCATGCGGCCAGTGATGTTTCTCGACCATGTCCGGTTATTTGGAAGCAGTCCCCAGTTGTTGCCGACCGGATCGATAACTTCAAGACCGGCATTGCGATACTGCTGGAATGTGTTACGGATCGAAACAAAGAACGTGGACTTGCCAAGTCCCATAGGACCACCGATAGCTACGTCGACCACGTCCTCGTTTGGAGCTCCGAGTTGGATGCCATTGCCGGCCTCACCGAATAGGAATGGAACGTCTTTTCGCCAGCGGAGCTGACCATCGAAGCGGTCAGTTCGACCCGTTTTAACCACCGTATTCACAATACCGGCCACGGCGTTCCCGTACTCGGCGCTGAAGCCACCGGTCTGTGCCTGAACTTCTTCCGTGGCAAGGGGGCTAGGCATTGCAGCCGAAATGGTCGAACCAACGTTGCCAAGTCCACCCGTGAATTGGTCGGTCACAGTAAGACCGTCGACCATCACCTGCGTTTCGTTTGAACGTCCGCCGCGAACGATGAAGTTGTTGCCCGATGCTCGGATGCCAGCACTAAGCGACAGTGCAGATGCGATGTTGTCTCGTGCAACCTTGGTTAGATCGTCGCCCTTCGTCACGCGAGTCGTGCCGACATCCGTCGATCGAACCATTTCCCGTTCGGCGGAAACGTCAACCACCTTCATCTGCACACCACCCTGATTCATCACAAAGTTGACGGTCAGCGTCTGGTCAGCAACGATGGAAACACGCTTGGTCAGCGTGTCGTATCCAACCGCCGTCACCCGCACGTCGTACGAGCCAGCATTGATATTGATGACGGTATAGCTACCGTTAATCTTTGACGTCGCACCACGCGTCGTTCCGAGAACGCGAATCGTAGCGCCGGCAACGGCATTGCCTTCCTTGTCAGTGATCTTTCCGGCAAGAATACCAGTGATACCGGCAAACGAAGCCGCTGTTGTCATGCAAAGGGTTAGCACCAACAGTACGTAACGAAGCACCATGGTGGACTCCTCCTGAGATCTAGGTTGAATTGAATTTCTGCTTGCGACGGGTCTCTTAGCGCACCACCGACAACGCACGAACCGTGCGGCGTCCGGCCTGCTCGACAACAACATTGTAGAGTCCGGCGGCAAGGCCGTCGGTTGGGATCACAACATCCCATGAGCCAGCATTGTTCGGACTGGTCGATGACAGTACGCGCTCTCCGATCGACGAGAGAACGGACACCGACATCGTACCAGATGATGGTGAAACGATGCGCACACTGGTGGCCCCCTGTGCAGGATTAGGGGCGATTGTTACTTCGGCGTTGAGTTCGTCGCGTTCGCGCACGCTCACCGGTGCATCAATCTTGGTGGCATCAACAGCAACAAACATGACTCGTGCAGCATCGGCAGGTGTCTCAACGTTCGTCACCCGGTCACCAGGGTTCGGGCTTGCAGAATATCCGATGTAGAGACGGCCGTTGACAACTTCATCGCAGAGCGATGGGTACTGGCAGTTCACTCCCTCGGGGGTAAGATCGAACGGCTTCGACCACTGCTCTTCACCGGCCTTGAGGTAGGTGATCCATATGTGACCATTGAGGGCATTGACATTGGTAAGCGTGTCCGGCTCATTCTGCTGGTTACCACCCGTTGTGTCGGCAGCCATGAGCTTGGTGTCACCATTCTTGAATGAACCATACGTGCAGTACAGGTTGTTCTCCGCATCAATGCCGAGCTGCGGCCAGCGGCTGGCATTGTCAAAGAATCGCTGGTTCATCGGATAGCCATTGCCGTCCCATTCGCCCCCTGCCGGAGGTGCCATGAACCGGATGATGTTGC
>DNLG01000065.1:0-530 GCA_003488525.1 Bacteroidota bacterium
TCTTCGAAGGTCACCTCTTCGTGTGTTACGGTCTTGACCACTTCGGGTCCGGTAACAAACATGTACGACGTGCCCTTGGTCATGAACACGAAGTCCGTCAGAGCCGGTGAATACACTGCTCCGCCGGCACACGGTCCAAGGATCACGCTCAGCTGCGGTACGACGCCGCTGGCCATCGTGTTACGGAGGAAGATATCGGCATAGCCACCCAGAGCTACCACACCTTCCTGAATCCGAGCTCCGCCTGAGTCATTGAGACCGATCACCGGCGCGCCGATCTTCATCGCCAGATCGAGCAGCTTGCAGATCTTCTCGGCGTGCACTTCGCCAAGTGAGCCACCGAATGTGGTGAAGTCCTGCGAGAACACGCAGACCGTGCGGCCGTGTACCGTGCCTGTGCCCGTGACCACTCCATCGCCCAGAGGACGTTGCTGTTCCAGACCGAATTTTGTTGACCGGTGGCGGGCAAGCATGTCCATTTCCGAGAACGAGCCCTCGTCAAGGAGCACATCCAGGCGCTCCCGAGCCGT
>DNLG01000065.1:779-1845 GCA_003488525.1 Bacteroidota bacterium
CTCCCTTGTACGGACGGCTCGAAAATAGGCAGTAATTTCGCCGTCATGACGCACCGCCTCATTCTCATGCTTTCGGCACTCTTTCTGATGTTTGCCGTGTTTGGCTTTGTCTTTGCGCTGGGTGCAAACATTGGTGACAATGATGACGTTGCCGCCGGCAACCTCTGGCTTGGCTTCATTATGATCGGTGCGTCGGTAGCAACGCTGTTGATCGGACTCAGACTCGAACGTCGGTTTGATTCCCGGCTCGATGAAGCGGTCCGCTCTCTGAGTGATGATGCGAATTCGTTTGAAGCCGATGACATCGCCCGCGCGATGAACATCTCGCTTGATGACGCACGCGATGTTCTCAACACCAGAGCACGTCGCGACGGCTGGAAGTGCCAGGAGCTAACCTCCTACAACGCTCGGTATACGATCGCGCGCTAGCGTTTCTCGTAAGCTGAGATGTCATGGCATCCCGGCACGCAAGGTCAATCACCATAGGTGACACGTGGCCCTAACTGTCGTATCTCTATGAGATAGCTTCGTGCCATGCCGAGGCCTCTGCGAGAACTTGATCTGCCGTATGGTGTTCCCCGTACTCCCGCTGAAGCTTTTGCCATGGTCGTACGGGAGCGCCGATTGGAGCTCGGACTCACACAGAGTGACATTGAGGACGAGCAAAGCTTTGACCGTTCGTACATCTCAAAGCTTGAGCTCGCTAAGCGAGTACCGGACCTGAAGGCGATCTTTCACATCGCCGGAAAGCTCAGGCTTCCACCGCACGAGCTGGTGCGTCGCGTAGAAGATCGTCTGACGACATAGCGCTACGACCCCCATATTGCAGCTCTGAAAGGGGCTTGCATGGTTGTCGTAATCATCCCGGCATTGAACGAAGAGCAGTCGATCGGCATCGTCATCGATTCGGTCCGAGAGTATGTTGACCACTTGATCGTGGTCGACAACGGATCATCCGATCGCACGGCTGAGATCGCACGCCAGCATGGCGCCACGGTAGTATTTGAACCTCAACGCGGATACGGCGCTGCCTGCCTGAGAGGTATCGAGGCCCTGCGCGAGATCC
>DNLG01000065.1:2034-4191 GCA_003488525.1 Bacteroidota bacterium
TTAATCGTCACTCGTCATTCGTTCTTTTCATTGATGCCGACGCTTCGGATCATCCTGATGATGCGCGTGCGATCCTCGACATTATGCGCACATCCGACGTGGGGATGTGTCTAGGCAGCAGGACAACGGGGCTCGCCGAGATCGGCTCGCTGACGCCGCAACAGCGATTCGGAAACTGGCTTTCCACGCGACTGATCAGACTTGTCTGGGGAGTTCACTACACCGATCTCGGCCCGTTGCGTGCTGTGCGATGGGACGTACTTGAACGTCTGGACATGCAGGACCGCACGTGGGGATGGACTGTCGAAATGCAGATCAAGATTGCCATCTACGGTATCCCTTTCCAGGAGATACCGGTTCGCTACCGACGTCGCATTGGAAAGTCCAAGATCTCCGGAACTATCGTAGGTTCGATCCGTGCCGGTTACAAGATCCTTACGACGATTGCTCGATTCGCCCTCCGTCGCTAGCGTCGGACTGTTCGTCGTCATTGCCGGCGTCGTTCTGCTGAATGCGGGCACTATCGATCGTTCGCTGCTCGATTCCGTGTATTGCTGGTGGATCATAGCCGTTGGGTGGTCGATCTTTGCGCTGCATCTTCTTCGCGTTCGCATGAACGCAAGCCGCGCTCTCATGCGCAGGTCTGCGATCGCTGTTGCTGTGGTCACATCAATGACCATGCTCCCCTATGGGCAGTTCTCCGACGATATGCTGCGGTATCAATGGGACGGCAATCTCTCGGTCCATAGCGTCAGCCCATACCAGACGGTGCCCGTCGATCCCGCGCTTGCTCGGCTTGCCTTTTCGAATGGAGACGTCAGCCTACCGACCGAGCTTCCGTACGCGGACATGCGCACTGTTTATCCTCCCGGAGCACAGGTTGTCTTTGCACTTACCTCCGGTGTCTCAGGGGGCGATGCACAACGCTGGAAATTCACCTTCTGGTTTCTCTGTCTTCTGGCGGCAGGGGGCGTGTGGCTTCTGTCAACTCATGATCAGCGCCCGTGGTTGATCCTTGCCGGACTCTCGCCTATTGTCCTTCTGCACGGATGGGTTGATGTGCATCTCGATCTGCTGATGGCACTACTGACCGTCATTGCCATTCAGCTTCGTTCGGACAACAAGCTCATCAGCGCAGGCGGCATCATTGGGCTGGCAATCAGTATAAAGTATCTACCTGTCCTCTTCGTGCCGGTACTATGTTTCGGACTTCATCCCCGACAGATGGCGGTATTGCTTTGCTCGGCTGCCGTTGTGATAGCGGCAGTGTTCGCCCCCTTCATCGGCGATAACGTGATGGGCTCGCTCGGCGTATTCACGTCTTCATGGCAGGCGAATTCGGGAGTGTACACCCTCATCGCAAGTGCACTCGAGCCTCCAGCGACACGGATCATCCTGCTTGTACTGTTCGTGACCGCATCGGCGCTTGCGGTGCTTCGTCACTACTCTCGCCCGTATCATGCAGTGGCGCTCGTGCTGATGTCGCTAGCTGTCTTCTCGCCCGTGGTTCATCCATGGTATCTCATTCCCAGTGTATTGCTTCTCCCCTGGGCTCCGTTGCGATCTACACTTGTCTGGTCTGCGACGATGGCGTTCTATGGAATTGTGCTGCAAACGTACAAGAGCAACGGCGTGTGGACTGAACACCCCGTTGCTCTTGCACTTGAATTTGTTCCGGTTGTGATTGCCTACATCATCGACGTCAGGCGAGGCCCCTTACCGCTTATGGATCAGAAGTGACTCGGTGCGGCCGGCATAGCGCATGCTGACAACATAGGCGCCCGGTGCACCGTCGATCTGCAGCTGCTCGGTCATCGAGGCCGAAGGTACAAATGCAACTGTGCGACCGAGTAGATCGAGGACGGTTACCTCGACACCCTCAGCACCGGTGATCGTGACCTGGCCGGAAGTAGGATTCGGAAACACGGAGATGGTTGAACCTTCAAGAAGGTCGTTGACGCTGGTCGAGCCTACCACGAAAGGTGTAGACCATTGCTCGCAGCCTGAAGTATCAGAGATCATCACCCGGTATGTTCCGTCGCCCTGGATCTTTACCGAGCGGGATGTCGCTCCGGAGATCTTGACGCCTTCACGATACCACTGATAGTTCACACCATCGGCACTGCACGTGAGTTCGTCACCGGCCCGGGTGATCGA
>DNLG01000065.1:4412-10492 GCA_003488525.1 Bacteroidota bacterium
GCCGCGGATACGGCAGTACACCGTGTAGGTGCCGGTCTTGAGATTCTTTGTGCTGAACGTTGCCCGCGTCTCGGCTTCCTTCGTATCGTTCACGAACCACTCGTATGACGGATATCCGCCACGGGCGGTGATCGGTTTATCCATGCCCTCGCAGAGTTTCATTTCCTGTGCCAGGGGGCGCAGTTGCGTGCTTGGTCCACAGTCCAGGGCGGCTACGAATGAATCGTCGAAGCGATTACCATTGATGCGCTGATCATCGAAGAAGGCATACGTGTCGAACGTTCCTGCCATGTACGGGATGCCCTTGGCATCGACGCCGACGGCGTTGACATAGTCCTCGTATGGTCCGCCAAAGGTCCGAATCCAGTCAATATCACCGTTCGATAGAAGGCGCATGACGAACCCGTCATTTGCTCCCTTTGACTCTTCCTGAAACGTACCCATGATCGTGGTACTGTCGAATGAGCCACCAACAAACATATTGCCCTTCGCATCGGCAACGATGCTCGTCGAGATCTCTTCGAAAATGTCGCCGTATCGACGCAGCAGATCAAAACCACCATCCTGTTTCACACGAGCCACAAAAACATCAGGAGCATTCTCCCCGTTAGCCTTCAGCGTCTGCGTGTCGAAGGTCGTCGTGAGTCTCATCGGACCCGTAAGCAGCAGTGAGCCTTCGCGTGTTATACCGGTACCGATCGTGATATCTGCTTCACTCGATCCAATACGCTTGGTCCACTGAGCCTGGCCGGCGGCATTGATCGATCTGATGAAGAAGTCGCTCTTGCCGGCAAAGCTCTCGATATTCATGCTACCGAAGTTTACCGAGCCGATGAACGTGCCCACAGCGTACACCCTGTCACCTGTTGGGGAGACCTGCAGCTGCAGTACCAGGTCATTCTCAGCCGATCCAAAGCCCTGCACCCAAAGCACCTCGCCGGCAGGATTCAGCTTTGCGACAAAGGCATCTAGCTTGCCTGCAGAGCGATAGGTCTTTGTGCCAAACTTTCCATCAGCGCCCGTACCACCACCAACGTAGATGTTGCCAGTTGAGTCAACAGCCAGTGAGGGGGCTCCTTCGTCATAATCTTCGGAACCGAAGACCTTGACCCATTGCAGGATGCCCTGGGTACTGATCTTGGCCACGAACATGTCTGAACTGAAAGCATCGAATGACTCGATCTGTTCGCCTGCAACGACGGCCTGATCGATGAAGGCGCCGGAGATGTAGACGTTGCCTTTGTTATCAGCGATCACCGAACCGGCCTCGTCAAAGTCAAAACCACCGTGACTGGAGGCCGTGACGTTCCCCTTGTTGTTGAAGCGAGCTGTAAAAATGTCGTAGTTGCCGATTGCTTGCAGGACAATGCCGCCAGCGCTCATCGAATCCGAGAACGTTCCGATCACGTTGCAGCTACCGTCGGGAGAGACATGCATGGCATCGACCACGTCGTAACTCGGACCCATCAGTGTTTTGATCCAGGTGATACGTTGGGCCGTCGTACTCGGCGCGACAAAAACGAAGGCGAGTGCGATCAACAGCGCAATGCGCAGAATTGATGGACGATTCATGGTGTCCCTCCGGTTCAGGGCTTCAAGCCCCTTCCAGTCTTTTTGATAGAGTCAGTTGATTTCAGCTCTTCGATGATGGCATCAAGGATGCCATTGATGAACGTTCCGCTCTTGTCCGTCGAGTAGCGTTTGGCTAGTTCGATGACCTCGTTCATTGTGACCTTCACGGGGATCTCCTGGCACGTTGTGAGCTCGGCAACGGCAAGGCGCATGAGGATGATATCGAGTGAGGCAATGCGTTCGAAGTCCCAGTTCTGGGCATGTTTGCGAATCAGCGCCGTGCTCGATTCCTTGCCAGATTCGGCAGCGGTGATCACGGTGCGGGCGTATTCGACGTCGTCGTTACTCCACGTGATCGGCACGTCTGCCTCAAGCTCGTGCACTTCATCAGGATGAAGAATGCGCGTTCCGTCAGGAGCGTCCTTCGCATCGAACGTGAATTGTCGAAAAAAGACATGGCGAAACGCCACGTCACGTTCGACGTCGCCGCCGTCGATGGCTGCAAGGATCTGCAGAACCTTTTCGCGGGACAGGTGCCGTGAGCCCCGTACCGTCGTTTTGCGGCTAACGGGAAAATCGTCCTGCTGAGATGAGTCTGTCAATTGGGCTCCGACGTATTAAACGCCACGAATCGTGGGACTGCCAACATACGAACCGTGGACGTGACGAACCTGACGCAGCCGTTCTTCGGCGATCGCATTCGATGCCTCGATCGTGAGCATATTCCGCTCTGATGCGATGCGGATGATATTCGCCGTGATGTCGTAGACACCCTCGGCCTGGCGCATAACCTTGTCACGGTCGTAGCCTTCTACTTCGGAGGCCACGTTCATCAGACCACCGGAGTTAACCACGTAGTCCGGCGCGTAGAGAATGCCTTTGTTACGGAGCATCTCGGCATGCGCACGCTCTTCCTTCAACTGATTGTTCGCTCCTCCGCAGATGATAGCGCACGACAGTGTCGGGATCGTATCATCATTCAGAATGGCCCCAAGAGCATTCGGTGAAAACACGTCGCATGGCGTTGTGTACACTGCATCCGGTGAGATCACTTCGGCACCTGTGCGTGAAGCAAGGGCATTGACCTTGTCGGCATAGATGTCCGATACCAGCACCTTTGCGCCGTCCTTGACCAGATGCTCAACAAGGTAGGTGGCAACGTTGCCAGCCCCCTGAACGACCACCGTCTTGCCGGCTAGCGAGTCACTGCCCCAGGTGGCCTTTGCAGAGGCACGCATTCCGGAGTAGACGCCCAGGGCTGTTACAGGACTCGGGTCACCCGAGCCTCCCGGTCCACCGATGCCGGTAACGTACTTGGTCTCCATGCGAATCCACTCCATGTCCCGCACGCTGGTGCCCACATCTTCGGCCGTGATGTACCGTCCGCGCAGACTCTCGACCATACGTCCGAAGGCGCGGAAAAGACCCTCGCTCTTGTCGGTGCGGGGATCTCCGATGATCACTGCCTTGCCACCGCCAAGATTCACACCGCTGACGGCAGCCTTGTAGGTCATGCCACGGGACAGACGCAATACGTCCGTGATCGCAGCCTCGTCCGAATCGTACTTCCAGAATCGGGTTCCGCCCAGTGACGGGCCGAGGGAGGTGTTATGAATGCCGATGATAGCACGAAGGCCCGTGACGGTGTCGGAACAGAGAACCACTTGCTCGTGGCCCATGCCCGAGATCGTATCGAAGATTTGCATACGGTACAGACGTCATAGTGGGAAAAAGACCGCCCTCATACCGCGACGGTAGGGGGCGGGCTGGGCGAAAATACGAACGGCCACCCGATTGGGTGGCCGTTGCAGCTAATGATCCAGAGGATGTGGATCAGTGACGAGGACCGCGGTCGTTCCGCATTGGACGCTCATCACGAGGACGTGCTTCGTTTACCACGAGAGGACGTCCGCCGAGATTGCGGCCATTCATCGCCTCGATCGCCTGATTGCCAGCGGCACTGTCCGGCATTTCGACAAAACCGAACCCGCGTGAACGCCCCGTGAACTTGTCCTTCACAACGGAAGCGGACTGCACGGCGCCGAACTCTGAGAATGATGCCCGAAGCTCATCGTCATTCATTGAGTACGGCAAGTTGCCTACATAGATATTCATACATCGACCCTTTGCGCAACGATTGGACGAACTCGGTGTTGAATCACTGATTTATCTCGACCCGAATTCCCCGGTAGGCCGTTGCGCCTGCCTCACGGTCATGCAAGTTACCGCGAAATGACCCCGAAACAAGAAGTTTTCCACATCGACGCCAAAATATATCGTACCGCGACGAGGCGGGATCAACGTTGCAGCGAGGCAAGATTGCCAGACACGGCCGTCCAGTTCACCACGTTCCACCATGCGGCAACATAGTCGGGACGCTTGTTCTGGTACTTCAGGTAGTAGGCATGCTCCCACACATCGATCCCCAGGATCGGCGTTGCCCCCCACGATGTGAGCTTGTGCTGATTCTCCGCCTGCATGATGATCAGCCGTCCGTCATCGTGTCGGTAATGCAGAAGGGCCCATCCGCTACCTTCGACGGCTGCGGCCGCCGCCGAGAACTGTTTCTTGAAGGAAGTAAACGAACCAAACCCGTCGGTGATCGCCGCCAGAAGTTCGCCGGTGGGTTCGCCCCCTCCCTGTGCTCCGGGTTTGCCCATGACCTTCCAGAACATCGAGTGCAGCCAGTGTCCACCCCCGTGAAAAGCCGCCTGCTTGGACCAGTGCTGAACAAGCGCAAAGTCGTCAGCCGCTCGGGCCTTGGCAAGCTCATCTTCGGCTTTGTTCAGACCGTTGACATAGGCAAGGTGATGCTTACCGTGATGAATCTGCATGGTCTGTGCATCGATGAACGGCTCAAGAGCATCGGCCGCATACGGCAGCGGCGGAAGCTCATGCTTGCCCGGCGCTGGTGCTGGCAGTGATCCAATGGCATGCAGTGAAGGGGCTCCTGTTGCAAGAACTGCCGCGCCTGCGGCAGCACTGGTGAGGAAGGCACGTCGGGTTGACATCATCTCTCCGTGGAATGTGTGGTGCGATCAGATCACGGCTGCAGAGCGTCTTGTAGAAACCGTTCAACATCGAGGACATCGTCCGTGCTACCCATGAAGCAAGGAATGCGTTGATGCAATGATGTTGGTTTCACATCGAGCAGACGGTTGACGCCGTCGGTTGCACGTCCACCAGCCTGTTCAACAAGGAAGGCCATGGGGTTGACTTCGTAGACGAGTCTAAGCTTTCCGTCGGGCATGCGCGCATCACCGGGGTACAGGAAGATCCCGCCGTAATGCAGCGTTCGGTGTACGTCGGCAACCATCGTGCCGACATACCGCAGTGAATAGGGTCGCAGGCCGTCGTCAGACGGACGCAGCAGCCACGAGACATAGTCACGAATACCCTGAGGCCAGATGTGGGCGTTGCCGGAGTTGACCGAGTAGATCTTCCCGCGCTGCGGGATCCTGATCTTTTCATACGTCAGCAGAAACTCACCGATCGTGGGATCGAACGTAAACACGTCGACTCCATTGCCGCTGGTGTAGACAAGCTGGGTGCTGGAGCCATACATACAGTAACCGGCGGCTACCTGCTTGTAGCCATGCTGAAGACAGTCCTCCAGCTCTCCATCGGTAACAAGTGTCGGGTCGACCCGCTTGTAGATGGAGAAGATGGTTCCGATGGTAACGTTCACGTCGATGTTCGACGAGCCATCAAGCGGATCGAACACCAGCACGTACTTGCCGCGTCGATATTCATTGGGAATACGGATCAGTCCGTTCGACTCTTCCGAGGCCATTACGCAGAGGTGACCTCCGTGATCCATGGCGCGGAAGATGATATCGTTGGCGTGAAGGTCCAGACGCTTCACCTGCTCACCATGAACGTTGGAGCCATCCGTAGTGCCGAGAACGTCGTTCAGGCCCGCCCTGCGCACATCGCGAGCAAGGATCCGCATGGCCAGCGTGAAGTCGCGCAGAAGATGCGAGAACTCTCCCGTTGCTTCGGGGTGCATCGCCCCTTCCTCGGCGATGTGACGCTCGATGGTGATGAGCTTCGAAGTTTTGACGATGGGCATGCTATTGATCAAGTCGTACAGAGAGAACCGGACACGGTGCCTTGCGCAGAACGCGCTCGGTTGTGCTTCCAAAGAGGAAGTGTTCCAGTCCTCCCCTACCGTGTGTCCCGATGGCAATAATACTCACGCCATGGTCCTTGGCATAGGCACAGATCTCGTCGCTGGCACGTCCGCGCAGGACCTTTGACTCAACCTTGTACCCCTCCTTCTGGAGCAGGTCTGCGAGCGTGTTGAGCTCCTTCTGCGTGTTCACCTCAAGCTCGCGCTCAAGGTCGGCAAATCCCACCTGTGCATAGCTCCAGTCTGCGGGGTAGACCACAGGCTCGACAACGTGGACGATGTGCAGGGTGGCGTTGGTGCCGCGGGCAAGTGCCTTGGCGAGCGCAAGCGCCTTCTGTGCGTTTTCGGAGAAGTCTGTCGGTACGAGGAGTGAGGA
>DNLG01000127.1:0-3473 GCA_003488525.1 Bacteroidota bacterium
GGGTGGGCTCGCACGCTGGCGCGGGTGGGCGCTCTCGCAGGCGCGGGTGGGCGCGCACGCAGGCGCGTGTGGGCGCGCACGCAGGCGCGGGTGGTCGCGCACGCAGGCGCGGTTGGGCGCGCACGCAGGCGCGCCCCTACGAGGTAATTCCGTACTTCCGTAATTCTGTAATTCTCTTCACGTCGTGCACCCGTACAATGCTCACCTTTGCTGGCAGCAGGACGGCGTGAAGCAATGCGGTTACTCCATCGCGGTCTTCCGGACGGTCGATGCCGGCCAGGGTACCGATGAAGCGTTTACGGGAGATGCCCAGGAGTTGACCTGAGCCGATGGAGCTGAACTCACTGAGGTGGTGCAGGAGCGCAAGATTATGCGCGATCGACTTGCCGAAGCCGATGCCAACGTCAACATAAACTTCTTTAATGCCGGCGTTATGAGCTGAGGCAACGCGTTCCAGAAGAAAGTCCTTCACCTCGGCTACCACATCGTTGTAGTGTGGGTCGTTCTGCATGGTGCGGGGAGCCCCCTGCATGTGCATGGCAACGTAGGGCACACCAAGTTCGGCAACGGTGTCAAGCATCTCAGCGTCGAAGCGTCCTGCGCTGACGTCGTTAACCATCGTAGCGCCGGCGGCAACGGCGGCGCGGGCAACGGGGGCCTTCGTGGTATCGATGCTGATATGGATGTCGGCATTGCGCTGGCGGATGCCCTCGATCACAGGAATCACGCGGCCAAGTTCGTCCTGAGCCGACACCGGCTCAGCGCCGGGGCGTGTACTTTCTCCCCCGACGTCGAGTATGTGCGCCCCCTGCTCAACCAGGCGCAGGGCGTGCTCCACCGCCTGCGCAGCAGAGGCAAACTGTCCGCCGTCCGAAAACGAGTCCGGCGTAACGTTCACGATGCCCATCACCCGCGGAAACGTCATGCGTCGGCGTATCCTGCAAAGATCTCGCGCAGTCGCTCCTGCGTTGTCTGGCTGGGGCCGACAAGGGGCAGGCGGTACTCAGGCTGGATCTGACCCAGCGTGGACAGAATGAACTTGACCGGGACCGGGTTCGATTCGATGAAGTTGGCCGCAAAGAACGGCATCAATCGCATCTGTTCCTGCTGCGCCGTGGCCAGATCAGCGGCAAGCGCTGCATGCACCAGACGTCGAAAGGCCTTCGGTGCATAGTTCGAGATCACGGCGATCACACCGCGCGCGCCGCAGGCGATCGCCGGAAGCGTCAGTACGTCATCGCCGGCAAGGAGCGAGAAATGGTGCGGAGCATGACGGATGATCTCACACATCTGCTCAAGATTCGCCGAGGCCTCCTTTGTTGCGATCACCGTCGGGCATGCATCGGCAACGGCCAGCTGGGTTTCTGCCGACACGTTCTGCCCCGTGCGTCCCGGAACATTATAGATGATCTTGGGCACGTCCGATGCCTCCGAGATCGCCCGGAAGTGCGCCAGAAGTCCTGCCGGTGTGGGCTTGTTGTAGTACGGCGTCACCAGCAGCACGGCATCCACACCGCAGGAGTGCGCCAGACGCGTCAGCTCGATGGTCGAGCGGGTATCGTTCGTACCCGTTCCTGCCGTGATCACGGCCCGGCCAGCAGCACGCTCTGCGGCGGTGCTCCACAACAGCTGCTTCTCCTGTGTGGTAAGGGTAGCCCCCTCGCCAGTGGAACCGCAGACTACGATGCCATCAACACCGGCAGCGATCTGGATGTCTACAAGGCGAACGAAAGCTTCAAGATCGACATCACCCGACATTGTAAATGGGGTTACGATCGCTGTATGGAGACCGCGAATGTTCATAGTCGCATTTCCGGGAGTGATTTACCAGCTTCGGCTGGCGCGTTTGACGAGATATTCGCGCAACGCCACATCGAAGGGCATGTCGGTGGTGATGCGCACGTAGTCGACATTCAGCGCATGACATCCCCGCTTGAGCGTTGTGGTGTAGTCTTCCACGGCCTGACGGTAGGCGCCCCGTATTTGAAGAGGCTGCGTGGTGATCTCCTGTCCTGTCTCCAGATCGCGAAACACCGTGGACGCGTCAAAGCCAAGATCAACCTCGCGCGGATCCATCACATGAAACACCATCACGTCATGCTGATCGTGGCGGAAGTGGCGCAGACCCGAGAGGATCGTTTCGGGATCGTCGAGAAGGTCGCTGATGATCACCACAAGCCCCCTGCGAGAGAGCCTTTCAGCGATGTGGTGCAGCGAGATGCCGGTGCCGGTTTGCGCCGCGGGACGTGCCTCTTCGAGCGTTCGCATCAGCTCCTGCGCATAGGTCATCTTTGAGCGAGGGGGCATGAAGGCCTGCACATCGGTGTTGTACAGGGCCAGACCTGCCGCATCACGCTGATGCATGATGAGATACGACAGTGATGCAGCCAGAAAGGTGGCGTAACGGTACTTGCTGACGTGTCCCTCGGACGAGTACGACATAGAGGCTGACATGTCAACGCAGATCATCGCCCGCAGATTGGTCTCATCCTCGAACTGCTTCACGTAGAAGCGGTTCGACCGACCATAGATCTTCCAGTCGATGTGCTTGAGCTCGTCGCCGCGCCGGTACTGCCGATGCTCGGAGAACTCCGCGCTGAAGCCGTGAAAGGGCGACTTATGAAGTCCGGTGATAAACCCCTCGACAACCAGTCGGGCACGCAACTCCATGCTGCCAAGCTGGGCGACGGTCTCCGGTGTAAGGATCATGATTCGTTGGCGTGTAATTGGGTGTTTGCTACCGGCGCACCCGGCGTCGATGGCGCTCCGGCCATCGATAGACGGACGAGTCCGGCTGCATTGTTGACACCCAATTTAGCCATGATTCGAGCTCTGTGCGTTTCCACGGTCCGCCGGCTGATGTCCAGGTGCTCGGCGATCTGCTGACTGGTAAATCCGGACGATACGAGGGCCACGATCTGCCGCTCACGTTTGGTCAGGGGCAAACCATCGACCACAGCCCCGTTCTGCCGGTCGGCATCCTCCACGGAGCGCTGCGCCGTGGCGCTGAGGATCCTCTCGCCAAGCCCGACGGATTTGACGGCAATGATCAGCTCTTCCGGCAGCACGTCTTTGACGAGAAAACCGTTCGCACCGACATCGAAGGAGCGCGAGATCGCATCAACATCATGCGTCGCCGTCAGCATCAGAACCTGTGTGTGCGGCATCTCCTTCTTGATAAAGGCCGTTGCCTCATAACCGCTCATCAGCGGCATCTTCACGTCCATCAGGATCACGTCCGGACGTGTGCGACGTGCCATCTCCACGGCCTGCCCCCCGTCGGCCGCCTCTCCAACAACCTCAACGTTGTCATCCGATGCCAGCACCGTCCGCACTCCTGCCCTGACCACCTCGTGATCGTCGGCCACCAGAACCCGAATCTTCTGCTGCATGAATTCGTCACAAAGTTTTGGAAAACGGTTACGAATGTCCGCAATAACACCTAAATGAGAAAAAAGTTTCTCAGTCCCCAG
>DNLG01000127.1:3729-7002 GCA_003488525.1 Bacteroidota bacterium
TGGTTGCCGACGAAGCGGCGCACGAAGATCTCCAGCCAGCGGGTGATCTGTTCGGTGCTGTACTGTCCTTCAAACGTCCGTATGGCAAGGGTGGCGATGCTGGAAAGGGGCTCGCGCAGACGCACGAAATGGTAGAGGAAGAAGTCGTGAACCTCGTACGGACCAAGTACATCTTCCGTGCGCTGCGTGCTGTCTCCGCTTCCGTCCGAGGGAAGGAGCTCGGGAGATATCGGCGTGTCGAGAATGTCTCTCAGGATCACTGCCGTTGATGTAGGCATGCGCGCCGAGTGCCATTGGATCATTGATCGCACGAGCGTTTTCGGAACGCCGGCGTTCGGGTTGTACATCGACATGTGATCGGCGTTGTAGGTGCTCCATCCAAGAGCGATCTCGGACAGGTCACCCGTTCCGACAACCAGACCGCGATGCTTGGTGGCAAGATCCATGAGTACGTGGGTGCGTTCGCGTGCCTGCGCATTCTCATACGTCAGGTCGTGCACCGATGGATCATGATCGATGTTCACGAAGTGATCCATCACCGCCGTGGTGATGTTCACCACCTTGTAGGGGATCTCCAGTTCGCGGCAAAGCAGCTCGGCGTTGGAGTGTGTGCGCTGTGTTGTGCCCGGCCCCGGCATGGCCACGGCGAGGATCGTATCAAGCGGACGCTTGAGGATCTCGCAGGCCTGACGGCAAACAAGCAATGCCAGCGTTGAATCGAGTCCGCCCGAGACCCCGATCACCAGCCGCCGAGCGTGCGAGCGCTGCAGGCGCATGGCAAGCCCGATGGACTGGATCGAAGCGATCTCATGACAGCGCTGTTCACGGTCGATCACGTTCGATGGCACAAACGGACGTGGCACGATCGGACGCAGGATCTCATTCTTGGTATGCTGCGCTACCGTCACATCAACCGTCATCATTCCCTCGGGAACGGTCTCCTGCGGAAACGATGTCGAACCGAGCCGCTCGCGCACGCACCGTGCAAGGTCGACGTCCGCAACGCGCATGACGCCCTCAAGGTCGAAGCGCTCGCTTTCGATAAGGGGCTCACCACACTCGGCGATCATGCAATGTCCGCCGTAGACCGTGTCCGTGGTCGACTCGCCCGGACCCGCCGAGGCGTAGGCATAGCAGCTATAGGTGCGGGCCGACTGGGAATGCACCAGACTGCGACGGTAGTCGGATTTCCCCACGACTTCGTTACTGGCCGACAGATTCAGGATGAGCGTTGCCCCGGCCCTGGCAAGACGTCCGGAAGGAGGCTCGATACTCCATAGATCTTCGCACAGCTCAATGCCGATGCGCACTTCCGCACGCGCCGTATCGGTTAAAACAATGTCCGTGCCGAATGGAACGCGATGTGTGCCGATCAACACCTGTTCACGCCGCACATGACGTCCACTGCGAAACCAGCGCCCTTCGTAAAACTCTCCGGCATTGGGCAGAAACGTCTTGGGCACGCAGGCAACAAACGCCCCATTGCTGATCACAACGGCGCTGTTGTAGAGGTGTCCGAGGTGCACGATCGGCGCGCCGACAACGAACAGGCACGACAGGTTCTGACTGAACAAACGGAGCTGTTCAAGCCCCTTGACCGTTGCAGCAAGAAGGGACGCATCGCGGAACATGTCACCGCACGTATATCCCGTCAGACATAGCTCCGGAAGCACGGCCACTTCAGCACCATGCTGGTGAGCATCCGTGATCGCTTGTTTTATCCCGGCAACATTTCGCTTCACATCACCTACTGCAACGACGGGGGCAAGTGTAGCCACCCGCACATAGCCAAGTGAGGTGATGAGCGCCGGCTTCATCGCGTGTTGGTGATGACCATCGAGATGGTGCGCTCAAATGCGCCCATCGATTTACCGTCGGTGAAGATGTCGCGATCGGCCTTTTCAAGCCCCTTCTCAACCTTCTTCAGGCGGGCGGCGCCATCACGGGTAAGCTCAACAAGGCGCGCACGCGAGTCGGCCGGATCGGCTACACGGCGGATGAGCTTCTCGTCTTCAAGAACGCGCACGTTCTTTGAGAGCGTCATCACGTCGACGCCGGCATAGTTGGCAACGTGTACCTGCTTTGCCGAGCCGACCGTGCGCTGTAGCGTTTGCACAGCGAGAAGCACGTTGACTTGCAATGGAGAGAGTCCTGCCTCGCGGTACACAGCGTCGACGTGTGCACGCCAGCGTGCTGCCGCCAGATAAAGACGAATGCCATGACCGGAGACCGCCGGTTCGGTTGGTGTGGTGGTGATTCTTTTGGGCATAGAACACAAAATTATGTGATTGTTGTGGTTTGTGACCTGCGAGGACGGATTCAATTTCAAAAAATGATAGCGTGATTTACTTGCGGTATTTTCACGGTCATGTTTTGTTTCCCACGCGGGCACCATTCGAGCCCGTCATTCGTTAAGGGGCTGATGAAATCTGCACTCGTTCTGCCTATGCTGCTGCTTGCAGCCCTCACAGCCACTGCACAAGACGTTACTATCCGCGGGAAAGTTGTCAGCGCGGATGACGCAAGCCCCCTGCCAAGCGCTACCGTGCGCTTCACCTCAATGAAGGACACCTCGGTCGTACGAGGTAGTTATACCGAGCGTGACGGATCGTTTAGCATCAAGAACATGCCCGTGGGATCCTGGAAGCTTTCGATCAGCTACGTGGGCTACCAGAAGCTGGAGTCGACGCAGTTCGTGCGGGAATCCCGCTCCGACCTGGGAACATTCCGCCTGAGGCGCGACACTGTATCGGGCAAGGCTGTGGAGGTAGAGGCAACGGCCGTGCGCATGGAGGTCAAAGGCGATACCATGGACTATAACGCGCAGGCCTTCAAGACGAATCCAAATGCAACGGCCGAGGACCTGGTCAAGAAGATGCCGGGCATCACGGTTGAGAACGGCACCGTGCGCGCACAGGGCGAGCAGGTTCAACGCGTGACGGTGGACGGACGCGAGTTCTTCGGTGATGATGCGCAGGCAACACTCAAGAACCTGCCGGCCGACATGGTCGACCGCGTGCAGGTGTTCGACCGCGGAAGTGATCTTTCGATGTTCTCGGGCTTTGACGACGGCAACACATCGAAGCAGATGAACCTCGTCACACGCAAGGACCGCCGCAATGGTGCCTTCGGCAGAGTGTATGCCGGATACGGAGATCAGGATCGTTACTCAGCCGGTGGAACCATCAACGACTTCCGCGGCATGCAGCGCATCACGGTGCTGGGCATGAGCAACAACATCAATCAGCAGAACTTTGCCTTTCAGGACATCCT
>DNLG01000127.1:7313-9447 GCA_003488525.1 Bacteroidota bacterium
GCGACATGTGGGGCGAGAGGACCAATGTCTCGTCGAGCTACTTCTTTAACTATGGCGACAATGATCGCACCAGCACGCTCGATCGGACGTTCGTGGCGGCGCAGAATGCCGGGCAGCTCTACAATCAGCTCGATACGTCACTGTCGATCAATCGCAATCACCGCGTGAACATGCGCATCGAGTCATTTCTCGACAGTGCCAACGTTATCGTGGTTTCCCCGCGCGTGTCGGTGCAGGCCTCGAACGCCAACAGCCTTGTATCGGGGCTGACCTCGTTCCGCGATCAGGAACTGAACTCCACTCTGACGGACAATGCAACCACCAGCGGAGGATATTCTGCATCGGTCTCAACGACCTACCGGCGATTGATCTCAAAGACGGGACGGTCGCTGGCCATTTCGCTTAACGTTGATCGTAGCGACCGATGGAATGACGGTGCGCTGGCCTCGACGAATAGGTTCTTCCTCAGCGCTGATTCTGCTCTACGATTTGATCAGCGCTCAGATGGCACCAACGACGGCACAACGTTAGGGGGTCAGGTTGCCTACACGGAACCTATTGGCGAGCGCGACATGGTCCAGATTTCCTACGAACCATCATTCACCACGAACGGCAGCCGGCGCACGACGAATGTTCTCGACAGTGCAAGCGGCACCTTCAGCGTGGTCGACTCGTTGCTAAGCAACACCTTCTCCAATGACTATCAGACGCATCGTCTGGGCGCGCTCTACCGCTGGCGGATGGAAAACACCATTGTCACCTTTGGCGGCAACTACCAGTATGCCCTTCTTACCGGCGATCAGACGTTTCCCGTCAGCAGCTCCGTCGAACGCACCTTCCAGAACTTTCTTCCGTCGGTTTTGCTGCAGCATAAATGGTCAGCCTCCACCAACATCCGTCTGTTCTACCGAACGAGCACCAACGCCCCCTCCATCTCACAGCTTCAGAACGTGGTGAACAACTCCAATCCGCTGCAGCTGACGGTGGGCAATCCGGAACTGGCGCAGGAGTACACGCACAACGTCAGTGCGCGATTCGTCAAGGCTGACTGGCTGGTGGGCCGGACGATGTTTGCCGTTGCGAACGTCTCCTACACGTCCAACTACATTGGTAATTCAAGCCAGATCGTGCTGCGAGATACCGTGCTGGACGCTGCACAGCCCATCAGACTTGGTCCGGGAGCACAGATCACTCGTCCGGTGAATCTTGAAGGCAACTGGAACGTGCGCAGCTTCCTGACGTACGGTTTTCCTATCTGGGGCATGAACCTGAACACGAACGCAGCACTGCTCTACTCGCGCACGCCCGGACAGATCAACTCGCAGACGAACTACGCGAACTCCACCACGGGTTCGCTCGGCTTCTTCCTCAGCAGCTCTTCGTCGGAAGATCTTGACGTGTCGATCAACTACAACGGCTCGTACACGTGGGTGAAGAACACGCTACAGACGGCGGCCGACGACAACTTCTTTACGCATCTTGCCGGACTTCGCGTGATCTGGAACATTGGCGCGCTGGCCTGTAGCACGGACGTGAATCAGACGCTCAATGCGGGCCTCGGTACGGGCTTCAACCGCACCTTCACGGTGTGGAATGCCGGCATCGGTTACCGTTTCCTGGAGAATCGCGCCGCGGAGCTTCGGCTGACGGTGAACGACATTCTCAATCAGAATGACGCGATCAACCGGTCAGTAAACGACGTTACGATCGAAGACTCGCGCACAAATGCCCTGCGGCGCTATGCGCAGCTGACGTTCAGTTATGACTTGAAAAACTTCGGCCAGGGGGCTGGCCAGGGTGGCCCGCCGCGACGCTAACGCTGCGTGGCGTTACTTGATGACGATGATCTTGAACTCCTGATCATCCGGAGGATTGAGCAGGTCATCCGACAGGTTGTTGATCCGGATCGTCACTTCGTCGGCCGCCGACACCCACGCATGGAAGGTCACAAGCGGAAGCAGACCGCAGTCAGCTGGAACGCCAAGTCCAACGACGTCGCCCACAGCAGCACCGGGGATATCCGTGACAATCACAATATCCTGCGAGGAGTTGGGGTCCACATCAGGGAAATTCACGTTCTCGACAAGGACCGTTGGAAGCGTCATCTGCGTCCATGACAGCGTCGGCGATGGCA
>DNLG01000127.1:9659-9880 GCA_003488525.1 Bacteroidota bacterium
GGCCAGGTATAGTTCCCATTGGCCGTCTTCGAGAGCTCTCCTGCCGAGTTGATCTCAAACAGCATCGTACCCGTAGCATTTTCGACGACCATGGCTGCCTCGATCGGATCTGCAGCCAGACGCACAACGGCGCCCGGAGCAGCCGGATCAGACGAGTTCACCTGCATCGCCGCATTGAGCGTCGGGAGCGTTCCGTCAACGGGCATATCAACATTCGTCGC
>DNLG01000127.1:10171-15435 GCA_003488525.1 Bacteroidota bacterium
GTCATGCTCTCCAGGGCACGTGTTCCTACGGCTACGCTGGTCGACATTGCACCCGTCGTGGCGGATGACATTGCCAGATTCCCGATCGCTACGTTCTCTGTACCTGTTGTGTTGGCTGACAGTGCGGAGGTGCCGATGGCCACGTTGTTGTCAGCCGCCGTGGTCGAGTTCATCAATGCCATCTGTCCCACCGCGACATTGCCAACGCCGTCGTCAAGATTGTACGCCGCCTGAACACCAACGGCGATGTTGCGTCGTGGGTTCAATGACAGCTCCATCGCACCCGTCCCGATGGCAATGTTGTCTGTGGCAGTCGTGGCATTCGTGCTGCGAAGAGCATTGGCACCGAGCGCAATGTTACTGGAACCCCGCGCGTTCGTCAGGACGTCTCGTCCGATCGCGATACTGCCCGAGGCATCCGTTGCGCTGCGCATGGCGTTCTGTCCGATCGAGATATTGCCGCCGAGCCCTATTGTCAGAGAGAACAGCGATCCGTCGCCGATGGCAAGATTGTCAGGAGACAGAGTTGCCGCATTGAGTGCCTGATTACCGATGGCAATGCTTGTGCTCGTTGAAGCGAGCAAGGAAACCAATGCTTCGTTACCTATGGCAATCGAAGCAGTAGTGGCCGAACCAACAGTTGCGCTTCGAAGCGACTCAAAGCCAATAACGATGTTGTTGTCACCGGATGTGAGACTTTGCATCGCACCCGAGCCGGCACCGATGTTCCGAGATGACGTCGTCGCCAACGCACTACCGGCCGAATACCCGACCATGATGTTCGATGATCCGCTGGTGATCGCTCCGCGGAGGGCATTCTCACCGATGGCTACGTTACTGGCCCCGGTTGTGATCGCACGACCAGCCGACGTACCAATGGCAACATTAGAGGTCCCGCCTGCAGCAAGAGCCGTGAGAGTCCACTGACCTAAAGCAACATTGGAGCCGGCGCCGTTGGCTCCCACCATCGCCGTGTGCCCTATGGCCACGTTGTCATTCCCGCTGGCCAGAGCTGCGGCAGCGCGATGGCCGACAATGACGTTGGCCGCACCGGTGCTGACTGTCGACATGGCATCACGTCCGATCGCCACATTATCATTCACCGTCGTCACCCGCAGGGCGTTGCGTCCAATAGCCGTGTTACGGGCCCCACTGGTGATGGACGAACCTGCATTCCATCCGATCAGCGTATTGCTTGCAGAGCCTCCACTGATAGCCGCTCCGGCAGACGTTCCGATTGAGACGTTCAATGTGCCGGTGATGGCGCTCGTCAACATTGCGTTGGTGCCGATGGCCGTATTGTCGTTGCCGCTGCTGATATTCCTTAACGCATTTGCTCCGATGGCGACTGCCCGCGAGGCATTCCCTGCATTTCGCATCGCTTCTGGTCCAATCGCAACAACGCCAGTGCCACCACCGGCACCGGCATAGGCCAGGCGCCCGATGGCAATGTTTCCGGTGCCTGTCGCGAATACCGAACCGGCCGACGTGCCGATCGCGATGTGTTGCGCATGCGTAGTACCGTTGACCAGAGCGCCCAACGCCCTATCACCGATCGCGATCAACGAGCTGCCAGAGGTGGTTGCGAGCATCGCGAACTGACCGATGGAGATATTCGATGTTCCGCTGATCAATGCTGCGGCTGCTGATTGTCCGACGGCCACATTCGAGCCGGCCGTCGTGGCAGCTACCAGCGCCATACTTCCCAGAGCGATGTTGTCGGCCCCACTCGTCAGAGCAGAGCCGGCAGAACTGCCGATCACGATGTTCTGATTACCCGTCGTCAGCCCCCCGTTCATCGCATCGATACCAGCCGCGATGTTACGCGCCCCAGTTGTGATGGTTCGCATCGCCCGCACGCCAACAGCGATGCTCATCTGTGGGCTCGTAGAGCCACGCATGGCATCGAGGCCTACGGCAATGTTATCTGACCCCCCAGAGCCGAGGGATGTTACACCGACACCGATGTTGTTACTGCCTGAGGTGAGCGTGGAACCCGCCGAATTTCCAACGATGATCAGATTCGTACTCGTCACTCCATTGGCAAGAGCCGAGAGCGCGCGATCACCGATGGCGATGTGAGAACTACCGCTGGTCATGACGGTTATCACACTCTGTCCGATGGCGATGTTCTCATCACCTGACCGGAGCGCTGGCGCAGCTAAAGCACCGATGATCATGTTACGGGAGCCGGAGAACGAGGATGGCAGCGCCTGCTGACCGATGATCGTATTCTCATCGCCAGACGCCAGGGCGAAGCCGGCAGAGGTGCCGATCGCGATGTTGTCTACTCCGGTCGTATTGAACGTCAGAGCGTCCACGCCGAGAGCAATGTTGTGCTCTCCGGACCCTGCTCTCAGCATTGCACGCAAGCCGATACCGATGTTTCGGCTGGTGGCGGTCGATAGTCGCATTGCCTCCGGGCCAATGGCGATGTTCTCATCACCGGTCACTATAGCACGGCCCGCCGAGGAGCCGACCATGATGTTGTCCTGACCCGTCGTCATCTGCCGCATGCTCTCACGGCCGATAGCGATGTTGTTCAGACCATTCACAAGAGAGAACGCCGCATCGGCACCGATGCCGATGTTATTCGTACCATTTGTCAGCGAGAAGAGGGCGTTCTCGCCAATGGCTATGTTATCGTCCTGGTTCACCAGTGACGCCAACGAGTTCGACCCAAGGGCAAAGTTGCGGGATCCGACAGTGAGTGAGCGGGCCGCGTTGATGCCATACAGATGGTTGTCATTACCGGACAGAAGGTTTGTACCGGCCGACGATCCAAGCGCGAAATTGCGACTCCCCTCAATGTTGTTCACCAGCGCCCGCGCACCCACGGCAACATTATCCGTCCCTGAAGACCCGACATTCAAAAGTGCCTCCAGGCCGATGCCGATGTTAAGAGATGAGCTGGTGACGTTGCCCATCGCGGACGGACCGATGGCTACGTTAAACCCGCTCGCACTGGTTGTGAGGTTGCGCAGAGCCCCCTCACCGACGGCGATCTGATCGTTTAGATTCACGGCATTATCCAGCGCTCCGGCACCACTCACAATGAGACGCTGTCCACTCGTAAGCTGAGGAGTAACATTTGCACCAATAAGAATGAGGTCAGAACCGCTGGTAAGCGCAATGGCCGCATTGGCACCGACGATCACATTTCTATCGCCCGTCAGCATGCTGCTAGCCGCGCTTGTGCCGATGGCAATGACGTCATTGATGGTAGTAGCCAGACGAAGTGCTCCCTCACCGACGGCAACATTTCTCACACCGGTGGTGAGTGACAGCAGCGCCGAATGTCCGATGGCCGTACTTGGAACCACGGCCGTCGCATTGGCCAGGGCACTTGCACCGATGGCAACGAAGCCAGTACCGTTGGTGATGGACGCGAGCGAACCGTACCCGATGCCAACGTTCTGCGAACCCGTGCTGACTTTGTCGAGGGCCATCTTACCGATTGCCACATTGTCGGCACCCGATGTGAGGTTGCGCATGGAGTTGTGCGCCAGACCCACGGAGTTGTTCCCGGCATCGACCACATCATCCAGACCCGTCATCAGTCCATAGCCAAAACCCGTGACGAAGTCAGCCCTGGGAGCAAGGCTGGCCATGGGCTCCGTCGGTGGACCCGTCAGGTTTAGCTTCGTTCCGAAGATCATGGACTGTTCGGCAGCACCCGTCGAGCCAAACGCGAACCCTTCGGTTGGCCATCCGTAGAACGGCGTGTCTTCGATCGACTGGCCGATCTCGGCAGCGCGGTTATCCCATGTCTGGTCGAAGGCCATCACGCCAACGTTTGTTGACCAAACAAGCGTCCCCTCTCCGTCCGTACTTGCCACCTGAAGAACCAGACGGCCGGCTCCCGGAGGAGGAGGCAGCTTCATGAATGGGTTAAACGACACCCCATTGTACTGCGTGAGATTATTGGCCGCCCGAAAGCCGATATAGCGCGGGAAATAGTTGGAGATCTGGTAGATGGTAGTTCCGTCAAGAGCCACAGACCATGGAGAGTTGACTGTGACGACGCTGGCAGTATTACTCACCACCGTCCGGACCTGGCCCCGTCCCGTACCGCCCACGATCCGCAGTTCCGCGCCGGAAAAGTCAAGATTCTCCGCTACCCAGTCCTTAGACCCATCGGTGAGCGTCAGAGTATTCACTGGGGCCGTAGCCGTTACGACACCTGTCTCGGCAAGGATCTCGATCTCGTACCTCGACTGACCCGCAACAAGGGCAGTTGTCCAACTGGCATTGACCGTTCCCGAACTTGAACCGTGCGTGGTAACGCGCCGGATCTGTCCTTCACCGGGACCAGCCACGATGCGGAGAATGGCGTTGCGATAGCCATTCGGGAACCAACTCTTGGTGTTATCTACAAACTGAGTCGTACCGATCGCCTGGTTGGCTGTGACTGTGCCGCCGGCAAAGCTTGCACGGTCATAGAACCGCATTTCCGCCACCTCACCGAATGCCTCGGAAGCTCCGGTAGCCGTACCATACGGCCTCATGTGCAGGTTACCATTGAAGTCGATCTGTGCCATGGTCTGAGTCATCGATACAGATCCTGCGCCGGTGCGCTCAATATCCAGGAGCGATGGGAGGATCGAATATCGGACCCCTGAGCCGGCGGTCGTATAATTCGTCATGGCGCCCCCAGTGATGGTCAGCACGGTAGCCGTGTTACTGGCGATTTCACGCTGTTGTACACTCACACCACCATCAGATGTCGCGATTACGCGATACCCCGCCCACTGATTTGGCGTCCAGTTCTTCGTGATATCCGTGATTGTCGTGTTTGTGAGGTTCGCCGTCGCAATGCCGTTGAGCACGGCATCGGCCATATCGGCTCTGCTCGGAAGGGGCTCCTGCACGGTCAGCCGCAGACCAGGGTCGGCATTGGTCGGACTCAGCACCGTCGGTGTGGTGGTTGAGAGTGTCGGGACCTCGTCTCGGGGGTCGTTGGTGGGGTCCACGCTTTCATCGTTATCCTCATTCGGCACGGCGTTGACCATCAGCACGGCGTCAACGGTGTTGGGATTGCGCGCACCGGTTGGAATGTTGTACACGTCCGCCGGAGCATTCACCTGCAGGCGGGGGAACTCCAAGCCCCCTATCAGGAGGAAGTTGCCGGCAGCCCTGTTTGAGAGGTAAAATGTCGAGCTCGTCGGAGCGTTGAGATTGCTTCCCACCGAACTACCGATGGCCACCACTTCTCTCGCCCCACTCCAGGCCGCGGCCCGGCCGAGAGCATCGGAACCAACGAT
>DNLG01000040.1:0-156 GCA_003488525.1 Bacteroidota bacterium
ACAAGTGCCGGTACGTCCATGACCACGGGTACGTCGAACGTGGCGGTGGGAACCAGCTCGCTGCGACTTCTGACCACCTCCGCCGAAAACGTTGCGGTGGGTTCAAGTGCCGGAACATCCATGACCACGGGGGCAACCAACACGGCCGTGGGAACG
>DNLG01000040.1:358-2726 GCA_003488525.1 Bacteroidota bacterium
CAGGCCGGCGCGCTCAGTACAACGAACAACTCCCGACTCTACATCGCCAACAGTAGCTCGAGTGCGCTGGTGCATGGAGACTTCAGCACAGGCAAGGTGATGATCAATGCCACGGGCATGACGAATAATGCAACGTCGGCGCCTGCCATAAACGCAGCACTGGATATCCGAACGCAGAGCGCCACGGATCGCGGACTGGTTGTGCGTCTGGCGTCCGATGGCACGGCCAATGCCTTTGAAGTGCAGAAGAACAACGGCGATGTGATCTTCTCGATCGCTTCAGACGGTAACCTCGGTGCTATTCGCGGTGTGAATTACGTCTGGCCAACGTCGGGTCCAGCCGAAGCTGGTGTCGGTCAGCTCGGCACCGGCATCCTTGAAGGGGCTCGCACCGGCGCATCGGAAGTAACGCTCACATGGCGTCAGTTCAAACTTGTGACGGCCGCTGCCCTCGACTTCCCGAACACTGCTCCCCAGGCCACGAGTGATCTCGACGTCACGATCCAGGGGGCGGATCCGGGCGACGTGGTGATGCTCGGTACTCCCGCGCCAGCTGCAAATTCAACATACACCGCTTGGGTGTCGGCAGCCAATACCGTCACGGTGCGCCTGCACAACTACGCGGCCGGCGGCGGCGCTGACGTCGATCCTGCGGCGGCAGACTTCAAGATCACGGTCATAAAGTAGGTAGCATGAAGATGCGCCTGCTCCATAGCACATCCATCGTCATTCTCACACTGCTTATGTGTGGGGTTGGCAGCGTTGTTGCCCAGACGCCCCCTACCACTGGAGGACGACAGCTGCGGATGTTCAGCAGGACGGAGATGTGGTCGCCAGTGGCCATCGCGAGCTCATCACTTACCTTCTGGCTGGACGCAAGCGATTCGTCCACAATACAGTTGAGCGGCTCGAACGTCGTTCAGTGGAACGACAAGAGTGGCAATAACAGGAACGCCACTCCGATAGTGCCTGCCACGGTCTCTACTCGTCCAACATATTCATATACTGGATTCTTCGGCCGCGGTGGAATCACCTTCGATGGAGTTGATGACAACCTTCTCGTTACGGGTATAAACGCACAAATCGCGAACGTCACGCACGGGGTCTACTGGGTGTACCGGAGGATCGGCGGAAGCTCAGCGAGTGTCGATACATGGGATCCATCTATCGGCGTCTTTCCATCAGATGGATCATCGAATCTTGGCGCTCTGCACTATGTTAGAAAAGACAATTCGCGAGGTGCGTCGTACCCTTACTACTCCTCAACGCCGATAGGCTCCTATGATGCACCGGCCACGGTCCTTTACGATAATGCAACCGGCTACGTCATGTCGTTTCAGGCCAACGGGACTGGTTGGGGGGTCTGGAACAATGGCACACTTGAGGGGACGACAACCAATCTCGCAACGCCAAACGCTGCAAATGCTGGATTTTCTCTCGCGAGACAGGTAAACCCCAACAGATTTTTCAACGGCACATTTGCCGAGGTGCTTGTCGTGCAGAACGTCGACGCGACTATGCGTCAGCGCATCGAGGGGTATCTCGCATGGAAGTGGGGTTTGCAGGCGAATCTGCCGGCCGCTCACCCGTGGCGAAACTCTCCGCCGCTGGCAGCCACGCTTGCCAATACCAGTCTCACGCTCGAGATTCCGGCCAGCACCACATCGTATTCGCTGAATGTGACCAGTGCGCAGCCGGAGCGTAATGCCGTGTCGTATCAGGATGGTGACCAGAACCCGCCCCTGTTGCGTTGGACCAACGGTTCGGTGAGCAATGGCGACGTGTTCCGCATGAGCGATGGTAATCCACCGGTACCGGGTTGGTTTTCCCGTAGCTCAGGGCTTTGGTACACGCAGGGCGGTAATCCGGCGGCTGGTGGCACGTACACATCGTCGGGTGACTTAGGGGCTGCCCCGGATGGTGGCTCGTCCTGGCTTGGGACGGTCGACGCGAATGATCTCAACATCGTGACGGGCAATGTTCAGCGCGCTGAAGTATCAAGCGACGGAATGATCAGTCTCGGTTCGTCTCTGCTGGTCAATCCCGATGCTGCCGGTACCAGTCTTGTGAGCCTTACTTCGTCGGGCGGTAGCATTTCTGCAGCCGTGCGCAATCTTGTTTTGCGGTCGCCAAACTTTGCGACGATGAATACCTTTCCGCACTCGCTCGGAACGTTAAATCCTGATTCAAACACCGTCGTCGGCGCGCAGACGATCACGTCAACAACCTACCCGCTGCGATCACTCGGCAACTCCGTTCTTGGTGCGCGGGCGTTGCAGCCCGGACTCCTTGCCGGCCGCGGCGGTGCGACGGTTTCCAACATGAGACCGTTCCCCGGCATTGCCAACACGCTCGTTGGCAATTCCGT
>DNLG01000014.1:0-1171 GCA_003488525.1 Bacteroidota bacterium
CCAGCACCGTGAGCGCTTTGAAGCCGAGCTCATCGAATTCCTCTCCATCCCGAGCGTCAGCACCGATCCCGAGCGATCGGACGATGTTGTGCGCTGCGCCAACTGGCTTGCCGAACACCTGCGCGGTATCGGCCTTGAGCACGTCGAGGTGCTCCCCACCAAGGGTCACCCGATCGTCTATGCCGAGAACCTTGATGCCGGAGAGGGGGCTCCTACGGTGCTGTTCTACGGACACTATGACGTGCAGCCGGTGGACCCGCTGAACTTGTGGACGAATCCGCCGTTTGAGCCAGTGGTGCGTGATGGCAAGATCTTTGCCCGTGGAGCTACCGACGACAAGGGTCAGGTATTTCTGCATATCAAGGCCATCGAGGCGCTGCTTGCCGTTGAAGGTCGTCTTCCGATCAATGTGAAGCTGCTGATCGAGGGCGAGGAGGAGATCGGCAGCACACATCTGGCACCGTTCGTGAAGGAGAACGCAGCCAAGCTTGCCTGCGATTCCGTGCTGGTGTCCGACACATCCATGTTTGCTCCGGGCGAGCCATCGATCGTCTACAGTCTGCGCGGCATGGCCTACATGCAGATCGACGTGCAGGGTCCGAACCGCGACCTGCATTCGGGTTCCTACGGCGGCGCCGTGCAGAATCCGCTCAACGCTCTGGCCACCATCATTGCCCGTCTCAAGGACGAGCACGGTCACATCACGATCGACGGATTCTACGATGATGTAAAGCCCCTTACCGAGCAGGAGCGTGCAGACCTGGCCGCGCTGGGTCACAGCGACGAGCGATTAAAGTCCGACGTGGACGTAGCCGAGCTCTTTGGCGAAGAGGGCTACAGTTCTATTGAACGTCTCGGCGCGCGTCCAACGCTGGACGTCAACGGCATCCTTGGCGGCTTCACCGGCGAAGGAGCCAAGACCGTGCTTCCGGCGCGTGCCATGGCCAAGGTCAGCATGCGTCTGGTACCGCATCAGAAGCATGACGATATCGCCGAGAAGTTCACGGCGTATGTGAAGTCGATCGCGCCGGCGGGTGTAACCGTGCAGGTACAGGATCTGCACGGGGCCGATCCGGTGCTGGTTGAGCGCGACTCGCCCGTGATGCATGCCGCCACGCAGGCTCTTGAGGAAACATTCTCAGCCACGTGCCGCTTTACGCGCGAAGGGGGC
>DNLG01000014.1:1448-3586 GCA_003488525.1 Bacteroidota bacterium
TATCATCACCTGCTTGCCGCTGCGGGACGCTGATGCAGCGTCATCGCGCCGAGCTGGCGCTGACGGCGATCACCGTGCTCTGGGCGGGCACGTTTGTGGTCATTAAGTCGGCGCTGACCGAGATCGACCCTTCGGTCTTCGTTGCCTTGCGATTCGGTCTTGCGCTGCTGGTCGGCGCGCTGATCTGGCATGGCTCGTTTGCATCGATCGATCGCACAACGCTACGTCGGGGTAGCATTCTGGGTTTGCTCTTTGGCGCGGGCTTTTTGCTCCAGACCTTTGGGCTGACCGAAACCTCGGCATCGACGTCGGCCTTCATCACCGGCACCATGGTGGCGTTTGTGCCGCTGGTGCAGCGCATCACGCATGGTACACGCCTGCGGGGCACACATGCGGCGTCGATCATGATGATCCTTGGCGGACTGTATCTGTTTACATCACCCGAGCTGATGGGCATCAAACTTGGTGACGTGCAGACGGTGGTCAGTGCCATCATCTGGGCCGTGTACCTTGTGTACATCGACACCTGGACGTCCGAGGTACGTAACGATACGAACCGTCAGAATGCTCTCGTGGTATTGCAGTTTGCGGCCACCGTCATTCTGGCGCTCCTCTCGATGCTGCTGTTCGGTCTCACCGGCCATGGAGACATGCCGATGGCACTGTCGTCGTCCGTGGTGCTTGCCATCGTCTATTGCGGCGTGTTCGCCTCTGTGATCCCGACCTTTGTACAGACGCGCTTTCAGCAGTACACGCATCCCGTGCGGGCCGGCATCATCTTTGCCATGGAGCCCCTTGCCGCCTCCGTCATTGCCGTTGCCATTGGAGCCGAAACGCTTTCGATGCGTCAGATGCTGGGAGGGGGCGTATTGATCGCTGCCATTATCGTACCGGACATCATTGCCATGAGGAGGGGAGAGTGACAAAGCAGGAGATCCGCGCGGCGGCCATTGAGCGGCGGGCGGCGATCGAAGTGCCGGACAGAGCGCTGTGGGACCAGCTCATTTTTGAGAGGGCGCACAAGCACCGGGCGTTTCAGATCGCCACGCGCGTGCATGTATATCGCTCCACGGCAGACGAGGTACAGACCATGCCGTTCATTGAGTATGCGTGGGGGATTGGTAAAGAGGTATATGTTCCGATCACACCCGACTCCGGCCATGAGCTTCTGCATTGTCGCGTTACGTGGCGCACGCGCTGGCAGGCCGGACGTTTCGGCATCCCCGAGCCTATTGTCGAATCTGACGTCGACCTTGTTCCGGCCGAGCACTTTGCCATGGACACGGCCGTGATCGTACCGCTTGTTGCCTTTGACC
Organism: Bacteroidota bacterium; assembly: GCA_003488525.1. Classification (GTDB taxonomy): domain Bacteria; phylum Bacteroidota; class Ignavibacteria; order Kapaibacteriales; family Kapaibacteriaceae; genus UBA10438. Next base: position 2,765 of record DNLG01000014.1, read on the forward strand.
GCTCGTGCCGGCGCCTTGGCTACGGCAAGGGCTACTACGACCGATTCCTAAACCGCGCGCAGGCCACTGCCATTGGCATTGCCTATCAGTCTCAGCTGGTGCCCGACGTGGCCGCCGAGCCCCATGACGTGCCGCTTGCGGCCATTGCCACGCAGGAATGCTGGTATCGGCCGTAGTTTTGCCGCACCGGAACATCACACAAAGAGGTCCAGCCATGGCACGATTCATCGTTACAACCGAGATCGACGGCGTCACCCGCAGCGTTGATCTGACGTCCAGTGGTGCCATTGATAAGGATGGCAACGACGTCGTGCTCACCCCAACCGACATTTCGGGTGTCTGGCACTGGCACGACAAGGGTCAGCCCGTGCCTGTCCACATCCACAGCGACGGTCTGCAGACCGTAACGATCTCCGTGCGCGGATATGCCTACACCGCAAGGGTCATGAAGGACCGTCACGCCGAGCTTCTCGACATCCTCAAGGCCTCGCCGGCGCAGCAACAGCGCGTTGTGCGTCTTACCGCGCCCATGCCCGGGCTGCTCAAGCACATCATCACCACGGAAGGCGCCAGCGTCCGCAAGGGCGAGACGCTCTTCATCCTCGAAGCCATGAAGATGGAAAACGCCATCAAATCACCCGCCGACGGCACCGTCCGCCACCTTACCCCCAACGAAGGCTCCGCCGTCGAAAAAGGGGCTCTGCTGTGCGTGATAGAGTAGGTGTGAGGTTTTGGGTTTTGGGTTTTAGGTTTTGGGTTTTTGGTCCGTCATCCCGAGCGTAGCGGGGGACCAAGGGGTGATTGTGTCATCCATACGTGATT
>DNLG01000033.1:0-4821 GCA_003488525.1 Bacteroidota bacterium
TTGATCGAACGTCCTGCATAGGCCGAGGCTGCGCGAGGATCAGAGCGTCGCTCGACAAGGCGCACGCGATGTCCGCGTTGGGCAAGCAGGGTGGCAAGCAGCGAGCCGACGAGGCCGCCTCCGGCAATGGTAATGGTCTTGGTCATGTGGTGATGAGGGATATTCAGATGATGGTATTGAACCACGGATCTCCCACGAAAATGCGGGATGTATCCGAAACCGAGATGATCACCCACTCGGTACAGTGGAGTCGACTGGAGAACTCGCCACATTCGGTGTGATGGACCCGAAGCTGCATGGTGCGTCCGAAGTTCCCGATCTCCACGACGAAGGGTTTGCCGATCGGCACCGGCGTGGAAATGGTGCTGCGTTGCCCGTTCTGCTCGACCACGGTGCTGTCACCGGCAATGGTGATCACGAGACCTCGATCGCCAAGTACAGAATCGTCATGCGGTGTTGTCCGTGTCTGAATGATCAGGGGGCTTGCAGACTGCCTGATGATCTCAACGGAAAACTGTCCGTGCGTAACACGTTCGGCACGAAGTCCGACACGTGCCGGACCCTTGATCTCGAGACCATTGTCGTGGGTGCGCCTGACGGTATTGGGACGCGTCAGCACGACGGCCCGAACCGGATAGGCAAACGATTCCTGCATGGTGAACTTCGAGATCGAGCAGGAGCTCAACACAACAACGCCGATACTGCCAAGCACAGTCAACAAAAGGTGTTTTGCCGGTTCCGCGAAGCGTCGACTACTCATGTGGGTAGCCCTTGCCGTAGCGCAGGTCTTTGCGCGTGAACAGCTGGTCGAACAGCGAAGCCCCGATGCCGAGATAGATCGCACCGAAGTGCGGATCAACCAGGCGACGCTGATCGATGGAAAATCCAAACTCTTCGAGACCTGCTACGCGCGAGCCCGTGTTGCCATTGGCCCAGCCGGCAACAAAGGTGATCGACATCTGATCGGCGACCGGAAAGGACATCCGAACGCCGGCGTGAACGAAGCTGGACGGGGCAAAGTTCACTTCAGCAAACGGCTCAACGCGGAAGCTGCTGGTAAATGGCATCCAGTGATACGTCAGGCGCAGCGGAAGCACGCCGATGCCATACTCGGTAGAACCAAGTAGCACGGTGTTGATCAGCGACGTGCCGAGCGAAAGTCGATAGTCGAGGAAGGGCAGCGCGATGTCGGCAATGGCAAAGCGTCCTGTGACCCCTTTGATCATTGGGGCATCGGCACCGCTCCGTCGCGTAGCAAAGATGGAGCGGTCGGCTTCGCTTCCGACAAAGGTCAGTTCAATCAGACCAACGTCCCATGCCGAATGCTCGTGATACTTCCACTCGGTGTCGAGTTCTTCCTCGCGGTTGAGAAAGTCCATCACGGAAACTCCCAGGCCGGCATACGGTACGGTGATGAACTCAGAGGTTGAACTGAAGAGAGCGGATCCGAATGCGTAACCCACATATGCACGTAGGTTCACACCACCGATACTTCCGATCTCCGCCGAAACCGATGGGTTGACGTATTGTGTCGGAAGGAGAGACAGCGAAACCGACGGACGGATGGTGACATAGGGGATCTTACTCCGCAGATAGAATCGCTTGTTCACCGACAGCACGCCAGCGCCCGTGAGAATGTTGTCGTTGTCAGGGCGAATGATCTCAAAGGCCGTGACGCCCCATGACCAGTCGGGAGCGTGATCAAACCAGTCGAGCTTCCATTCCATGAGCCCCATTCGAAACATGTAGCCATCGAAAATGAATGACGTGTCCTGCGGGTCTTCTCCGAAGAGCACATCGTTAATGTCACGGTACAGACCGAAGAGTCCCGTCTTGGTACTCTCGGAGTTCGCATCCGCGGAACCCACGAGGCTGACGCCTTCGAACAGGCACCAACGGATGAAGTTGGGGTATTCGCGGACCGAAATACTGTCGGCATAGCCAACAGTGCGTACGCGGTTTTCGACACGCGAACTTGGAGCGATGACCCCGTTGTCACGCTCGCCCGGTGGATTGGTCACGCGCTGCGTTACCACCGTATCAAGCGTCGTTGTTGTGTACACGTCGCGCTCAACGCGAGTGATCGTTCCACATCCGCTTGCGACAAGAGCCAGCAGAGCAAGGATGAGAAGGGGGCTGGATGTGAAGCGGGTTACTGACATACCATGTTCAGGACGGGCCGCCCGTCGAGTGTGGCACGCACGTGGTCGCCCGCACGAAGCGGACCGACGCCTTCGGGCGTGCCGGTGAAAATACAGTCGCCCCGTTGCAGGGTGAAGACCGTCGACAAATACGCGATTAGCTGCTCAACGCTGCGCTCCATATCAGCCGTAGATCCCTGCTGTCGGATATGGTCGTTCACATGCAGGCCAAGTTCCCATGGACCTCTGCCGCACTGGTGGCGCGGGATGATCCTGCTGACAGGTGCCGAGCCCTTCCAGCTCTTCGCCACCGACCAAGGGTGGCCATTTTTCTTGGCCTCTGACTGAAGGTCGCGTGCTGTCAGATCCAGTCCGACGCCAACACCGGCTACAACGTCCCAAGCCGAACGAGCATCAATCGTGTCCGCGTCCGCTCCTATCACCACAACCAGTTCGACCTCGTGATGAACATCTCGTGAAAACTCCGGAAGCTCAATGGGCACACCTTCTGTCCGATACGCCGAAGGGGGCTTGATGAACACAATGGGATCGTCGGCAACCGTCGCACCCATCTCCCGAGCATGTGCGGCATAGTTGCGCCCGATGCAGTACATCGTGCCGACGGGGATCGTTGTGCCGTCAGTGAAGTTCCAGGTTCGCTGCATGCTCATCTTCCTGTCGAATCGTTCGGTGAATCAGAGATCTCCTCGCGCGCCGGATTCTGAATATCGACGTCGGTGACCTGATCGGTCGAATCGGTCGCGACGGCGAACGAGCGTTGCCGCCATGGCACCAGCGGATTGCCATACACCTTCTGCATGAGTCGTCCCCATACCGGTGCTGCGGCGCGCCCGCCCTGACCATAGTCGCCCGTGAATCGTACGCGCTGGTCATCGAAGCCAACCCATACCCCGCAGACCAGCTCCGGCGTCATCCCGACGAACCAGGCATCGGCAAAGTCATTGGTCGTTCCTGTCTTCCCGGCGGCTTCTCCTGCGAAGAAGCGACGGATGCTCGAGGCCGTTCCTCCGTCGACCACTCCGCGCATCATCGATACCATGGCGCCGGCAACCTCGGGCGAACAGCCCTCGGTGACAACGCGACGTGAGGCCTTTGCTTCGTAGAGCACGTTGCCCATTCGATCCTCGATGCGCGTGATGTAGTTCGGCTGCAGATGTATGCCCTGGTTGGCAAAGGATCCGTAGGCCGATGTGATCTCAAGGGGCGATACTTCCAGTGAACCGAGAGCGATCGATGGCACGGCCTGCATTGGCGAGGTGATGCCCATCTTGCGGCAGAGTTCGATCACATTGGATGGCGTGGTATATCCCGGCATGGTGACCAGGCGCGCGGCAACGGTATTGGTTGAGAATTTCAGCGCTGTTCTGAGCGGGATCGGTCCGCCCCCTTTTCGCGAACCGTTGGGCGCCCATACCGTTCCGTCATCCAGCGTCCAGCTGAACGGGCCGCTCTCTATGGGAGAGTCGGGCGTGAGCTCGGGCTGCTGCTCGAGGGCACTTGCGTACACAAAGGGCTTGAAGGATGATCCGGGCTGACGTCGGATCTGCGTGACGTGATTGAGTGAGTATCGGCTTGCGGAATTCAGACGCATTGCCTGCGGGGACGCGCCAACCATGGCAATGATCTTTCCGGATCGCGGTTCGATGACCACCATGCCGGTCTGGATGGTTGTGACAATGCGCTTGACGCTGTCGATAAATCGCCGATCACTGCGAAGCCGCCTGGCAACCGACGTGCGGGCATCTCCACGTGAGCCAATGTAGCTGGCGTGACGGCGGATGGCGTGATCGATGAGCTGATTCAGCAATGCCGTGCGTCCTCGCCATGACCAGGAAGCATCAAACAGACGCTGATACTCCGTCATGTGATCCGAAACGGCATCGTTAGCAGCTTTCTGCACGCGCGAATCGAGAGTGGTGTGGATCACCAGACCATCGCGATAGACATCATGGCCATCCAGGGCGCGCTGCAGCTCGTCGTTCTTGGTAAGCTCCTGACGTACCATTTCAACAAAGTGCGGAGCGATTCCCCGAAACACGGCGGCGATGGCCGGCTTGCGCAGCGGTTCGGCTGTGGCCTGCGCCCAGCGTTCATCGGTCAGATAGCCCTGTTCGAGCATCATCCCGAGAATGAGATTGCGACGTTCGACGCCGAGAGAGTCATCCGACCCGTACTTCTCCGGAGCCTTGAAGAGTCCGACAAGGTAGGCACACTCAGCTGTGGTGAGCTTCATCGGCTCTTTGTTGAAGTACGAATGGGCGGCAACGCGTAGACCATACGCACCACGTCCATAGTACACCGTGTTGGCATACATTTCCAGGATCTCATTCTTGGTGTACGCCCGCTCGATCTGCAATGCGGTCCACGCCTCGCGGATCTTTCGTGAGATCGTCTGTTCCTTGGTGAAGTACAGATTCCGCGCAAGCTGCTGCGTGATCGTCGAAGCCCCCTCCTTGGCACGCAGCGCAAAGACGTTCTTGACGGCGGCCTTGAAGATGCGCGTTAGGTGCACGCCCCAATGATCGTAGTATGCTCTGTCCTCGGTAGCTATGAGGGCATGCACGAAGGCCTGCGGGATCGAGTCGAACGCCAGGTTGGTGCGACGTGTCGTTGCGTACAGGTCAAGCATCACGCCGTCAGCGCTGTAGACCTGCGTCGC
>DNLG01000033.1:5043-13231 GCA_003488525.1 Bacteroidota bacterium
CCGATGCCGCCAACACGGGCAACACGGGCAGGGGTCAGGAATTCGGGTAGACGCATGTTCACTGAACCTTCACAAGCTCAACTCGGCGACATCGACGTCGCCATGATTCGATGGATTCACTGGGTCGACGCGGCAGAAGCTGCTTTTCGCCGGCCGAACGACCTTCCAGGATGGTGCGTGGCAGGCCCCCTTCAACAAGGCGGTCGATGATGAACTCTACGCGCTGCCTGCCAAGAAGCATGTTGCTCTCGTCGCTATCGACATCGTCGGTGTGTCCGGTAAGCACGAGCTTCCGAACGCGCCCCTCGCCGGCCTTTACATTTCGCACCAGATCATCAACGTCGCGTTGCCATGACCGTTCGAGCTCGATGCCGTTCGAGTCGAGCGAGAACGGGTAAGGGGCGTCAAAGATCGACGTTGGGAAGTTGACGCGAAGGATGAATGTTGGCGAAAGGCCAAGGGGCTGTTCCTGCTCCACCGTGCGGTTCTGCTCGCTTGCCGGAATCGTCGTGACAAAGCTGTCGAAGAATAGCTCGTCGTTCTGCGCGGTGATCTCGACCGGACGTTCCACGGGCACCCGGAGGCGGTAGGCGCCAGCCGTGTCCGTGCGCGTGCTGGCCAGAACCTCGGACGACTGGGGAAGGCGGGCGATTACTTCTGCGTCGACCACCGGCGTATTCGTAACGGTGTTTATGACTTTGCCGACCAGCGTTGCCTGCGGGATATCGACAACGGCGATGTTCTGGCTAAGCGTCTGACGGCGATGCAGAACCAGCACGTCAAAGTCCCGTCGGTCCGCCTCACGCCCATCGATCCGCGTTGAGGCCACATAGAATGTTGAATCCTCCATCATGTGCGGGAAGATCTCGTCGGCTGCCGAGTTGATCGGCGTGCCGACATTCAGAATGTTCGATGCGCGCAGGGAGTCGCCTTCTTCAACCAGGCGTGCTTCGTGCACATCGTACCCGCCGTGCGAGGTGTGACCGGGAGAACTGAAGAGCAGCACACCGCGCGAGGTGACCGAGGGTGTGAGTTCATCACAGGCGGTGTTCGCGCCATAGAGTGGGCGTGCCGTGCCAACCGAGCCCGACCTGTAGGGGGCGTACCAGAGATCCGCTCCACCGAGGGATCCAGACCTGTCGGAGGCGAAGACGATCCAGCGTCCGTTCGGGGTAAGCGCTGGGTGTCCATCCCACGAGATCTCTTCATCGATCAGCACAGAAGGGTCGACTGATACCGACCTTCCTGAAATGGTGGCCGTGCTGACGGCCGCGTCACCCATGATCTTTCCGTCCGGCACTAACGTCACGAGCACCTTCTGCACATCGGTCTGCGGCTCGTCCGGCGAAGGACGTTCAACGCGCGCAGCATCAAGACGTCTCACGACAAGGGGCTTGGCGTCACGACTCGACATGCCAACAAGTAGCAGGGCCTTGCCGGACGGTACTGGCTGCAATCCAAACTCCTGACTCATCGAACTCGCCCCCTGCACGCGTGACATGACCCAGTAGGGGGTGCCGTCGGTCTTCGGACGCGTCGTGTCAATGATCCTTCGCGGTGCCGGTTGAGATTCGCATACCGGAGGCGGAGGTGGTGGGGGAGGGGGCTCGGCATATCGTGCATAGCGCGGCAGGGTGCACGCCGTGAGCGTGACCAGGACTAGCAGAGGAAGAAGTCTAAACGAACGAAACATCCTGACGTGCGAGTGCTTCGTCGAGCCGATCGATGTAATCGGCGTCAGGTATCTCGATCGCCCCCAGTGAGGCCGTGAAGTCATTGATATACTGCGTGTCCAAGAGGACAAAATGGCGTTGACGAAGATGGTCTACCAGCGCGGCGAAGGCGATCTTCGAGGCATTTGTTCGGCGAGAGAACATCGACTCGCCAAAAAACACGGCATTGATCGCGACCCCATAGAGTCCCCCAACAAGCTCCTCCTCAAACCACGTTTCTACGCTGTGGGCATATCCCATTTCGTGCAGTTGCTGGTAGGCCTCGATGATCTCGGGAGTGATCCACGTCTGATCGCGCTGAGAACAGCGTAATATAACCGTAGAAAAGCAGTGATTTAGTGTGGTCCGAAAGAGCCCCCTGCCGATCTGCTTCTGCAGCGACCGGGGTAGGCGCACGTCGTCAAGGGGGATGATGCCGCGAAGGGGCGGACGGTGCCAGTACACATCGCCACCGGCCTCGTCTCCCATGGGGAAGAAACCGCGCTGATACGCCAGGAGGATGATCTGCGGATCAAGCACTGCGGAGGGCGGTCTCAGAGGTTCCTGATGGCCGAATAGCGCACATACGGGATGGAGCGGGAGTCACATAAGAGTTGCTGGTCTGTGCAGAACGGGAATGGCCACGACTGGTCGGTCTCGTTCGGACCCAGCGTGAAGTGCGGCGAAGCGCCGATGACCTCCCGCTGATGAACGTCCACATCCTCTCGGTCGGTGGCAAGCCAGAGACGCGCACCCGGTTTGAGCACCCGGTGGAGCATGGCCAGAAACTCTACCGTGAAGGCCCGACGCTTGTGATGTCTCTTCTTTGGCCACGGATCCGGAAAGAAATACACGGCATATTCGATCGACTCCGTCTGGATCCAGTCCAGTCCGTTGGCCAGAGAGTACCATTCGGCATGGGCGTTGGGTATCCCCTCGCCCCTTGCCACACCGTTGATGTAGTCCGGTAGCACCGCGCGGACCTCGATCCCGAGGATGTTCAGCTGCGGATGACTGACGGCGTGCCGCAGCAGGAATGCACCACGTCCGCAGCCGAGATCCAGGACATCGGCCGGACGTCCATTGGCAAACCACGCGGCCCATTCAGCCTTCTCACGAACCGGAGGATACCAGGAGGCGATGAACTGCTGCTGGCTGGCCGGCATATAGACCTGAGGGTTGGCGTGGTGCCGTACCCGCGGGATGGGGTATTTGGCCCAGGCGATCTGGGGCGATTCGTTCTGTCTTCTATCCATACGTGGTACAAATCTACCATTACGTATATTCGCCGTTCTTCCCACCGCCCAAGCGGTGTGGAAAGGCATTGCCGATAGTTTGACGTGGAGGACCCTTGAGTTCAAATAATTGGGGCAAATGGTTGCTCATCGTGTTGCCGCTCGCCGCTGCAGGGTTGCTGCTGTGGCCGACGATCAACTACTCCCTGCTCTCGTCGGAGCGTGCTGAACTGGCCGCCGACACATCCCGTGCCGGCCGTGAAGCCCTTGCGCGCTGGGACGTCGATAACAAGGAGGCCTTCGAAAGCGCCCGCGCCGGTCGCATGAAGCTGGGTCTTGACCTTCGAGGCGGTGCCTACCTGACGCTTGAGGTGGACGTGCTGAAGCTGATCGAGTCTTCGGCTGACGCCGAGGCCATCGATGATGACTTCCGCTCCATCATTGAGGAGACGCGCAAGGCAACGGCCAACTCGGATGTGGACGTCCTGACGGTGTTCCTCGAGAAGTTCCGTGCGCGCGGCAAGCAGCTGGTCAACTATTTCCCGGCAGCCGAGCTTACCGAACAGGCCGTCGAGGAGAAGCTCCGCCGCGATGCCACCGGATCGGTCGACCAGGCCATGGAAGTCCTTTCTCAGCGTATTAACAAGTACGGCGTGTCGGAAGTGAGCATCCAGAAGCAAGGGTCACGTCGGCTCGTCATTGAGCTTCCTGACGAAAAGGACACGGTACAGATGCGCGAGCTTCTGCAGCAGACTGCCCGTCTTGAGTTCAAGCGCGTGCTGATGGACCGGCGAATGGTCAAGGCCTTCTACGCCGTTGACGCCGCCTATAAGGCCTACAAGTCTGGTGCTGCTCCTGTTGTCGTTGATACAGCCAAGGCAGCCGATACCACGGCGAAGGACGTCGCTGCGGCAGATACGGCAAAGAAGGCCGATACGGCAAAGACTGCCGCCGACACAGGCAAGGCAAATGACCCCTACAAGGGGCTGAGTGAAGACGAAAAGGGTCGCCGCATCATCGCCGACTTCCCGTTGAGCTACATGGTGTTCGGAAGTGTTGCTGCCAACGAGCAGTCGCAACCGCAGCAATTCGACCTCGTAGGCCTGAAGATCAACGGAGTCACGCCGGAGCAGCTTCCTGAAAAGGGTATCTACATGTTCCGCATTCCTGCCCAGAAGCTGCAGGAGTTCCTGAAGATCCTTGCTATTCCGCAAGTGCGCGCCGCAATTCCTGCCGAGCTCGACATTCTCGTATCGGCCAATGGAAATGCCACCAAGCCGGGCGTTCAGCCTGACTACTACGACGTCTACGGTGTGGCTCGCGAAGCTGACCTCATGGGTGACGTTATCGAGGACGCCTATCCGAGCTTCGATAATTCCAATCAGCCCGTGGTGATGATGAACATGAACGCCGAAGGATCCGACCAGTGGGCTCGCATCACAGGCGCAAACATCGGCAATCGTATTGCCGTTGTGATGGACGACCGCGTATGGTCGGCCCCGACGGTTCAGGGAAAGATCCCGAACGGTTCGTCGCAGATCTCCGGATCGTTCCGCACGGAAGATGCCATGCGTCTTGCCGTTGTTCTCAAGGCCGGCGCTCTGAAGGCTCCGGTGCAGATCATCGAAGAGCGCGTGGTTGGTCCATCCCTCGGTGAAGACTCGATCCGCCGCGGACTTACCAGTACGGGTATTTCCTTTGCGCTGATCATTCTTTTCATGATGGCGTATTACGCCGTTGGCGGTGCCGTTGCCGACGTTGCGCTTTTGATGAACATTCTTCTGACGGTTGCCGGTCTGGCGGCCTTTGGCGGCACGCTCACACTTCCAGGCATTGCCGGTCTGATCCTTTCGACGGCCATGGCGGTGGATGCCAACATCCTGATCTTCGAGCGCATGCGCGAGGAGCTCTATGCCGGCAAGACGTTGAAGTCTGCCGTGGAACAGGGCTTTAGCCGTGCTTGGAGCGCTATTCTTGACTCGAACCTGACGAACATCGCCGGCGCTATTCCGCTGATCATCTGGGGCTCCGGTCCGATCAAGGGATTTGCCATCACGCTTCTCATTGGTGCTATCATCACGCTGTTCACAGCTGTTGTGGTGACACGCGCCATCTTCCAGCTGCTGATCGCCAGCGGCGCTACGACCCTGAACATTGGACAGAAGAGGACGGCCTAAATGGATCTGATCAAAAAGACCAACATCGACTTCGTCACCAACCGCAGATCATTCCTGCGGCTGTCACTGCTGGCAAGCATCATCGGCATGCTGCTTGTGCTGGGTCCGGAGATCCCCGGGCTGGGCCTGCCTCGCCTGATCGAGCCGGGCATTGACTTCACCGGTGGTACGCAGACAACCGTCTCGTTTGCCAACACGGCAACGACTGCCGAGCAGGTTCGTGGTGCTCTGGGCAAAGCCGGTTACACAAGTGCTGAGATCAAGTCGTTCGGCAAGGATGGAGACTTCCTCATCCGTATCAACGACGTGAAGGACGAAGCATCCAAGGTGTCGGCTGATCTTGTGACCGAGCTCAATGCAGCGTTCTCGAAGAATGGCGAAAAGGCTGTTATTCTGCTCGGCGCCGATAACGTCGGTGCGAAGGTCTCGGCCGAACTCGCCACCGACGCAGCGATCTCGCTGATCATCGCTACGATTATCATCCTTCTGTACGTCGCCTTCCGCTTCGAGTTTGTCTATGGCATCTCGGCCATTATTGCTCTTGCGCATGACGTTACGATGGCCTTCGTGATTTCCGTACTTGTAAACAAGCTCGGTATCCTGAACCTCGAGCTGTCGATCAACTCGCTTGCTGCGTACCTGACGATCCTCGGCTATTCCATCAACGACAAGGTGGTGGTGTTTGACCGTATTCGTGAGAACCGTGAAAAGCATCGCAGCATGCCCCTTGCCGAACTTGTCAACCACTCATTGAACGAAACTCTCAGCCGTACGCTCATCACCGGTATCTCGGTGCTGGCTGCTCTTCTGGTGATGGTGTTCCTTGGTGGTGATGTTCTGGAAGGTTTCGCCTTTACGATGTTTACCGGTATCGTGGTTGGCACGTACTCCTCGATCTACGTTGCTTCGTCCTTCCTGATCTGGTACACCGAGCGCGTCAAGCACAAGAACGTCGGCGCGGTGGCTCACACCGAAGCCTGATAGGCCCCCTTCATGAGCGTATCCATTATTGTTGGGGCGCAATGGGGCGACGAAGGTAAAGGCAAGATCGTCGACCTGCTATCCGAGCAGGCAGACGTTGTTGCGCGTTACCAGGGTGGTGCCAATGCCGGACATACGATCGTCTTTGATGGTCGAAAGTTCGTCCTGCACCTGATCCCGTCCGGCATCCTTCATCCCAGCACGACCTGTGTAATCGGCAATGGTGTGGTCATCGACCCCGTTGCTCTGATGGAAGAGATTCACATGCTCGAAAGCATGGGCATCTCTGTGGCCGGACGGCTACACATCTCACATAAGGCCCACCTCATTATGCCGTATCACAAGATGATGGATGCGGCGCGTGAGAAGGGGGCGGGCTCGATCGGAACAACTGGACGCGGGATCGGTCCAGCATACTACGACAAGGCACTTCGTACCGGGATTCGGATTGTGGATCTGCTCGACAGGAACACGCTGCGCGAGAAGATCCGACTGAATCTCGATGAGAAGAATCGCATACTGCAGTCTCTCTACGGTGCTGAGCCCCTTGACGTCGAGTCGATGATCGATGAATATGTGGCCTTCGACACGCAGATCGATCCGTACATCACTGACACGACAGTTCTGTTGAACACGGCGATCGCCTCCGGCAAGCATGTTCTGGCTGAAGGAGCTCAGGGGGCGTTGCTGGACCTTGATCATGGCACGTATCCGTTTGTAACCAGCTCCAATCCTACGTCCGGAGGCGCTTGTACGGGGCTTGGCATACCGCCCACAAGCATTTCGTCGATCATGGGCGTGGTGAAGGCCTACAGCACACGCGTCGGAAACGGACCGTTTCCAACCGAGCTGAATGATGACATCGGCGAGCTGCTTCGTACCGAGGGACATGAGTTCGGTGCTACTACCGGACGCAGCCGTCGTTGCGGATGGCTGGATGTTCCGGCGCTTCGCTATTCGATCATGGTCAATGGCATTTCCGAGATAGCTCTTACTAAGCTCGACGTGCTGGGCGTGCTGGATGAGATTCGCGTCTGCACGGGATATGTGATCGACGGTCGTCCCGTCCGTTCCTTCCCGGCCGATCTTACTACCCTGAGTCGGATCACCTGCACATACGAGACATTCCCGGGATGGAAGTGTTCTCTTGAGGGAGTTCGCACCTTTTCCGAGCTGCCGCCCCAGGCGCAGCACTACGTTGAGGCCATCGAGCAGCTTCTCGGTGCCCGCATTTCGTGGGTGTCCACCAGTCCGGCCCGCGAAGACACGTTCCGACGCTAGGCGCGATAAAATTCGGAGACGGAACCTTACGGCCGTGACGTTGTTGTTAGTCGGCGGAACCATGCGTTTTGGTATGTTTCCCAACCCTGACAATGCGAATCCTGTCCTCCATCTTGATTGCGCTCTTCAGCGTCTGCTCCCTCGGGGCGCAGACCGCACAGCGATGGGCGAAAGTTGCTCTGCCTTCGCCGTACGATCAGGGGTATTATCTCGACATCTTCTTCCTGCCCTCGAAGCCGAATCTTGGCTGGGCCTGCGATCAGTTCAAGGGCTACGTGGTACGAACAACCGATGGCGGCACCACATGGCAAGGGTCGAGTGTTTCCGGCGGATCGAACTGCCATCTCGAGTACATTCAATTCCTCGATGACAGCATCGGCTACACGTCCGGTCCGTGTGGCATGTTCAAGTCCACCAATGGCGGCGTGACGTGGACATCGATCAAGCCCGCTGGTTCTCCGACGGTATGGGGCGGCTGGTTCCGCACGGCCAACGATGGCTGGTTTACGGGAGGGGGCTGCGGGTCGTGCACGTTCCTGAAAACAACGGACGGCGGGACGACATTCACGAGTGTTACCGACACGTCAGTAAAGACATCGGTCCTGTCCGACCCGTACTGGGCAGCCGACATGGCGCCGGGAGAAGTATTTGCCATTGGTAGTGGCACTCTGTGGAGATCGAGCGATGACGGTGCGACGTGGCAGTCCTTTGCCAGCACCGGTACTAACGCTCCCTGGCATGAAGAGCTGGCGATGGTCGGACAGTCCGTACTGATACCTAACGCTCAGGAGCGATGCGGGAG
>DNLG01000033.1:13566-16091 GCA_003488525.1 Bacteroidota bacterium
AATGCAGACATGGATGACGTCTTCTTCATCGATGACAATAACGGATGGGTCGTCGGTGAAGGGATCTTCCGCACCGCGCCGGCAATGCGGACACAGAGCGATACGGTTGTCAAGTTCGCATTCGTATGTCCTGATTCAACGGGAAGAGACACCGTACGTGTTCAGAACATCAACTGGTTCAGCTCGCCCTGGTCGGCAACGATCATCGGTGCCGACGCCGGCATGTTTGCAATTGCCAATGCACCGTTAAGCACCACCATCGGTTCGTGCGCCGCGCAGAACATCATCGTAACGTACAGGCCTACCACGCGCGTGGTACATTCGGCAACGCTGGCGGTTACGTTTCAGCAGCCTGACACGACGCTCTATGTTTTGCTGGAAGGCCGGCCGTTTTCGCCGTCGGCGAATCCAATCGACACGCTCGTCACCTACACTGCACCGGTTGGACAGCCCCTTGCCAAAACTCTCGCGTGGCGTTCGTCATCATCGTCGTTGTTTGAGTCGATCCTGTCGATCACGTATGTCCGTGGCGATTCGAGTGTTTCACTCACAGCTGCCCGCTATCCGGAGCTGGTCAGGACGGACATGACGCTGACCTACGTCAATGCGATCCCACGCGATACCGGATGGACTGAGACCGTGTTCCGCGTTCGACTTGGTCCCTGTCTGCGCGATACGCTTATCAAGGTGCGCATCTATGGTGTGTCGCCAATCATCACTGCACCAACAGGTGCCTTTGTAAATGTTGGCTGTAAGCGTACTGACACGCTGCGGGTGCCGATCTCTAACACGGGCAATGCGGTGCTCGAGATCTCATCGCTGCGTATCAGCACGGCCACGTCGACTGCCTTCAGCATCATTGGGTTCAGAAGCGGCCGCGGTGGGATTCCGTGGAAGTTCGCCGTCGGAGAGGTCGATACACTGCTGATTGCGTATGTACCTGAGAAGGGGCGCGACTTTACCACGCTGGAGATCGTGAGCAATGATCTGACGCGCAAGCGCGGAGTGAAGACGCCCTGGATGGTCAACCTTCAAGGCAATTCCGACAGGCCGAGTCTGATCGTCGACAAGCGAGTGATCGATGTTGGGTCGCTTTGCGGCGGCTCGATCGTCTCGCGAAACATCAACATCACCAATGCCGGTCTTCTTCAGGGTACGTTCTCGGCAACGAAGAGCTCATCATCGATAACCCTCCAGCCGGCGGGTTCGGTTTCGATCTCTCCCGGACAGGTGCGTCAAATCTCCGTCACGGTTAATGCTACCGAGGAAGGTCGTTTCACCGATACCGTCGTGATTCGTCTCTCACCCTGTGATACGCTCATTTCGGTGGTGATCACGGGCGTCGTGGAGCTACCTGAGATTCAGATAACTCCAGCTGTGATTGCCGACTCAGGCGCGCCCAATGAAGTACTCAGTGGTCGTGCGGTGATCAGGCTTACGCGGGGAGACAGCATCTCTGTTCGAGAGATCCGCATTACCCCTCTTCCGGCACAGCTGAAGTTCATGCTGCCGCCCCTGCCGATGATGCTGAGACGGACCGACAGTATCGTGGTCGACTTTACATATTCCTCGGCAAGCGCTGCGGATTACATCGGCATCATCGAAGTTGTCGGCACAACCTCCTGCACAACATCGGCTTCTTCAGAGATCCGCTTTAGTGTTTACAGCAACGACGTTCGCATAACTCCCAATCCGGTCACCTGGCAATACCGGTGCACTAATGCCAAGCAGGAGCGGTCGATCACGGTTGAAGCACGTGGCACAGTGCCTGTGACGGTTGTCAGCGCTCGCAGACGCGGAGCTACCTCACCGTTCTACATCACCGGTCCGTCGTTCCCATTTGTGGTCAACCCCGGAGAGCAGCGAGCCATCACGGTGCTGTTCGACCCTGCCTCGCCGGGAGTCTTTAGCGATTCCATCGACATCGATACGGACGTCGAGGGAGCGAATCCAACGATCGTTCTGCGTGGTGAGTACCTCACGGCCGACATCGAGTCAGCCCCTTCCATCGTCGATCTTGGAGCTCTTGCCGCATGCGATGATGAAGAGTCGTTCTGGGTTCGCGTTGCGAACGCTGGTACGCTCACCTCGCAGGTGCGGGTGACGGCGTCATCGTCACTCACCACGGCCGTTGTTGTGCCTTCACAGCTGACGCTGGCGCCGTCGGCGGTGGACTCCGTGCAGGTGCGGCTGCGTCCGTCGGACTATCCGTCGGGGACCATGGTCATGGGTACCATCGTCGTTTCGGAGAATGTGTGTAGCGATGCCGATTCCACGTTTGTGCAGTTCATGATCAGCAATTCCACTTCGCTACGTCTACTGCCGGATCCGCTGGACGTGGGCCAGATCCTCATTGGCTCGCGTGCAGTCGGCTCGGTAACGATCGACAATCCCGGTGCCGACACGATCACGATCACAAGTGCTCGATTGCAGCCGACTGCCGGACCTTGGACGTTGCGCAGTGCGCTAGACGGCAGGCGTCTTGCCCCTTACGAGAAGATCTTTGCCGATGTGGAGTTCCTGCC
>DNLG01000033.1:16388-18964 GCA_003488525.1 Bacteroidota bacterium
TGATGAGTACGTGGTAGCGCCCGATACCCGCCTGGACATTCCGGTGCACCTTGATGCGGACGTGCGTGATGCATTGATCGACAGTATCGCCTGGACGGTTCGCTATCAGGATGTCAATCTGGTGGTCGACTCAGTCCGAAGCGGACAGGCTCCCGATGCGCTGCTCAGGGCTGAGATTGTTCCGGGAGTGATTCGATTTCACGCAGCGCGCAGTGGTCCGAGGTTCGGCACGCCGGGTACCCTTGGCCTGATCAGAGCGCTTTGCCGCTCAGCTGTGCCGGACAGTACGCCCCTTACCATCACGGACATCCAGGTGTGGAGTCAGGAGCCAACTGAGGCGGTGAAGAACGACGGATACGTTGTCGTTGATGCCTGCGGTCCGCGCAACCTCATCACCTTCAAATCGAAGACGCGATTCCGCCTTGCGCCACCGCTGCCGGTAACGGGCTCAGTATTGCAGATTATGACCGATGCAGAGCAGGAGGATGCTGCGTACGTTGACGTCACCGATGCTCTCGGAAGAGTCTTGCTCTCTGTGGCCAATGTCCCGGTTGCAAAGGGGCAGGCGCAGCTTACGCTCGATATTTCGACGCTCCCCAGCGGCACCTACCTTGTCGTCGTCAGATCCGTCTCACGCGGTACGGTCACGGCTTACGTTCCGATTGTTCGCTGATCACCGAGAACAGCTGTCGTAGGCACGCGCGCACAACATCCTGAAGCGCCTGCTTGGTGTCGAGCTCAATAGTGCTTGTGGCTTTCTTGAGCGTCGTGAGTTCACCCTTGGATCCGATTTCCTGCAGATAGAGTGTCAGGTCTGCACCGGCAGAGGTCCGCTCGTAGCGTCCGGTGATGATACGGTCGATGTCAAAGGCCCGAAGGGTCTTCAGCTCCGGCACCGTTACCGGATTATAGTTCTCGACGAGATAGAGGCCGGCCTTGGCATAGATCGAGTCGCGCGTGTCGGTGTCGATGACAATGTACTCGTCGAGGTACCGAAGTGCCGCCGTAATACTCTGCACCATGTCGTAGGATGCAGGGACCTTCTCTTTGAAGGTTGACCAAGGAATGAAATCCGTGGGCTTGTCCACGAAGTTGATGCCCCCGATACCGAGCAATGAGGCCGGCCGGACGCGCAGGGCGTCATCGGCCTTGGCATAGAGTGACGAGTCGCGCAGCGACAGGCAGAGAGCCCTCTGCATGGAACTCAATATTGCCGGGTCATGGATCATCGACCGCGTCGAATCACTCCGAAGGAATGTCACGCCATACCCATGCCCGCCGGTCGAGAAGGTGAACCCATCGCCCCCTGCAATGACCAGTTCCGAGCGGACGAGATTTTCGATGCGGGCCACGGATGCGAAGACGATGATCTCTGCACCAAGTGAATCAGCAACGCGCTGGTAGGTGGCTGAGTCGCCGATGGCGCGCGCCACGGAGTCGCGCACCTCATTGGGTACGACCACGTACTGCTTCGTTGATTCAAAGGCAAGGGTCAGCCCTGCGATCAGCTTCGATGGATGCAGTGCAGGGTCGGCCGAATCGGCATCGATCCTGGCGATCATGACGCGCTGCGTCTGTGAAACGGCCTGCGAGTGCACCGAAAACAGAGCAATGACGCAGAAAAGCGCCATGCTGAGGCAGTGTAAAGGATAGGTAACACTGCGATAACACGCACCTAACAGGGCGCCGATAGTTTCGAAGACGTTCGTTCTGTTCCCGTTCATGAGGTCGATGATTCCAATGAAAACTGCGACAATTCTCGTCGTGCTGGCGCTGGCCTGCGCCGTCAGCATGGCGCAAAACGGCTCGATCGAGGGCAAAGTTACAGATGCTTCCACCGGTGAAGCACTGCGTCAGGCCAGTATATCAGTTGTTGATACGAAGCGCGGTGGCTACTCTGACACAAAGGGCGCCTTCAAGATCAAGAATCTTGTGCCTGGCACGTATTCGCTGCGTGTTACCTACGTCGGCTATGAGCCCCGTATCGTCGAAGGTGTCGTGGTCAATCCCGATGCCGTAACAACTGTGAGCGTACTGGTAAGTGCAACCTCACGTGCTGGCAAGGAAGTCGTCGTGGCCGCAGCAAAGATCAACGACAACGCTGCAGCCATGCTTATCGAACGCAAGAACGCGTCGCAGGTAAGCGACGGCGTCGGCCGAGAAGAAATGTCGAAGCTGCCCGACAGCGATGCCGGACAGGCACTCAAGCGTGTTTCCGGTGTGACGCTGCTCGACGGCAAGTATGTGTATGTGCGCGGTGTGAGTGACCGCTACAGCAATACAACGCTGAACGGGGCTGCCCTGACGTCAACCGAGCCGGACCGCAAGGCATTTGCGTTCGACATGTTTCCGACGGATCTGCTTGAGAACGCGAATGTCGTCAAATCATTCACTCCAGATCTGCCGGGCAACTTCGCTGGCGGTCTTGTCCAGCTCAACACGGTAGACTTCCCGTCAAGCAAGGGGCTTAAGGTCTCAGCATCGCAGGGCTTCAATGACTTTGTCACGTTCAAGGACAACGCGTTCTTTTCCGCAGGGAGTGTTGCCGGAGACAACTTCGCCATGGGTAGCGCGGG
>DNLG01000033.1:19155-20006 GCA_003488525.1 Bacteroidota bacterium
CTGCGCGATGTGCGCTCGGGCAATGCTGATGCAATTGCCAAGATGGACGGATTTGGTCGTGACTTCAACAACGGCAACTGGGCCAGCTCATCGTCGACGGCAACCCCGAATGGTGGCCTGTCGCTGACGTATACCAACATCATCCCGATCAGCGATACTCAGGAAGTGGGATTTGTTGCATCAGCCAACTACGGAACGTCATGGCAGAACAATGTCATTACACGCGCCGGTGTCCTGTCAAATCCGGATGACTTTCTCTTCAAGTTCAACGGTATCCAGTCCACGCAGTCTGTCTCGTGGGGTGGCCTGTTCAACATCGCCTACCGAGTCGGTAGCGGTGGCCGCATCAGCTTCAAGAACGCCTACAATCGCTCGGGAGACATGGAGAACATCTCTCTCAGCGGAACCAACTTTGCACAGTCACAGGACCAGCGACTGTTTTCCTTCCAGTACGTCGAAAAGCAGCTCTACTCGGGTGCATTGACGGGTGAGCACAATGTTGGCTCTCTTGGCAATCTCCTTCTTGACTGGAAGCTCGGATACTCAAACTCTACTCGATCAGAGCCGGATTTCCGACGTCTGCAATTCCTGCGTGATGCATTTGATCCGAACCAACCATTCACGGCGGCATTCGATCTCTCTCCGCAGGGCGCTGGGTCACGTGCAGGACGCTTCTTCTCGGAGCTCGACGATCATGCCGTCAGCGGCTCGGTGAACGTTACCATTCCGATCACCACCGAAATCAAGCTCAAGTTTGGCAGCCTGTTTGAGAACCGCTCGCGCACATTCAACGCTCGCTCGTTAACGATCGTGCAGGGGGCTGAGAACGACATCTCAGGCAGCCTCACCAT
>DNLG01000033.1:20181-29124 GCA_003488525.1 Bacteroidota bacterium
ACGAGATGTATCCCGACCTGGGACGGTTCTTTGCCGATAGCAACTTCAGCGTCGAAAAACAGCGTCTGAGCTACTCTGAGGACTCAAAGCTCAGCGACCAGTACGACGCTATGGAAAACCTCGTTGCCGGATATGTGATGGTCGACGTGCCATTTCAGATCTCCGGCCTTGATGTTCGTCTCGTGACTGGTGCACGGGTGGAAAAGAACATCCAGCTTCTGAACTCCTTCACTGTCACGGACGATCGTGTGAATGTCAATCGCGACATCGTGGATATTCTCCCGGCATTCAATCTGATCGTCCGTCCATTCGAAAATCTCAACATTCGGACATCAGCGTCACAAACGCTTGCGCGTCCGTCTCTTCGGGAATTCGCCCCCTTCCAGTTTTACGACTTTGGTTTGCAGGCAACAGTGTCGGGTAATCCAAACCTTGTTCGGGCACTGATTCAGAACTACGACCTGCGTGTTGAGTACTTCCCGTCCGCCGGCGAAGTTCTCTCTGCCGGCGTTTTCTACAAGCGCTTTGAAAATGCGATCGAGGAAACGCTCTTCCCGCAGCAGTCTGAGCTTGTCCGCTCCTATGCCAACGCTAGTGGTCCGGCGAACAACCTCGGAGTCGAACTCGAAGTGCGCAAGTCGCTGGGATTCTTTGGCGGAGTGATGCGCGACTTCATGGTGTCGGTCAATGCAGCCTTCATCGATTCGAGGATCATTGTTCAGCAGGCTGGTGTGAATGATGAGCGCTCGATGTGGGGACAGAGCCCCTACACCATCAACACAACGCTTTCGTACTTCAACCCATCAACACGCACGGCCGTCACGCTTGCCTACAACACGTATGGCCGCCGCATCATCCAGGTCAACCTCGTTGGTGTGTTCCAGGGCGATCCGCACGTGTATGAACTGCCACGGCATGTGATCGACTTCTCGGTCATCCAGCCATTCGGTGATGCTCTCGAACTGAAGATGAGCATACGTGACCTTCTCAATCAATCACTCAAGTGGGAGCAGAATGGTGCTCTCATTCAGTCCAACATCCGAGGCATGGGTGTAAGCCTTGGCCTTGGCTATAGAATGTAATCATGACCAATATCCACACGGAGAGATCTATGCGCACCGTAGTCACCATCCTTGCAATGCTGATGTGCCTAACGGCAACATCCCTTGCTCAGAACCCTTCTTCCTGTTCCATACGAACACCTAATGGGGGCGAGACATTTCGTCCGGGAACGACACAGGAAATGCGTTGGGACACAGCCGGCACGTTCCGTGCTCGGTGGCGCTTTCTCTTTGGAACGTCTCCTGCAGGACCGTGGACGGCGCTTACGGGCCTGACGAACGTACTTGACTCCGGCGCAACGCGCGGTCAGTCAGTGCCGACCTCAGGGGGCTGGCGCGTTCCGAACGTGCCAACAACATCCGGATACATCCGCATGGAACTGATTGCCGATCCGACGGTCTTCGACATCACCGACAATCCCTTCACGATCGAAGAGCCCCGTGTCATCCAACCGGATTCAATTCTCAGCGGTGAGATCAGCACATCGATCACTCTTCGTGCGACGAAGATCTACGGCATCAGCGGCTATGTGTATGTGAACAACGGAGCCACACTGACGGTGGAGCCGGGCACGATCATCGTCGGCGATACACCCGGTGCGAACTCAGCGCTGGTCATCAACCGTGGCGGAAAGCTCATTGCCGACGGAACAAAGGAGCGTCCGATCGTCTTCACATCGCGTGCAGCGCCGGGACAGCGTGCTCGCGGTGACTGGGGTGGAATCCTCATCTGCGGCAAGGCCCGCGTCAATCAGCCAGCCGGACAGGCTGCCCTTGAAGGTGGCGTTGCCGATCAGACCGCCGGTGGTAAGGGATGGTACGGAGGAACGGATGACGACGACAACAGTGGCATTCTGCGCTATGTCCGCATTGAATTCGCAGGTATCGCAACGCAGCCAAACTCGGAGTTGAACTCGCTCACGCTTGGTGGTGTGGGTCGTGGCACGGTGATCGAGTACGTGCAGTGCTCGTATGGAAACGATGACGCCTTCGAATGGTTCGGTGGCTCGGTCAACGGCAAGTATCTGATCGCCTACGGCACACTTGATGATGACTTCGACTGCGACAACGGATTTTCCGGCAAGGTGCAGTTCGGTCTCGTGAAGCGATTCCGTACCGTGGCCGATGTTTCCACGTCACAGGCCTTTGAGATCGACAACGATGCAACAGGGTCATTCAACAATCCACGCACCGTGCCCATCTTCTCGAACTTCACGGTGATCGGTCCGCTTCAGGACACGACGTGGACTGCCGGTAGCGGAGCAAACCAATACAGTTCACGTTACGGAGCAGCGGCGCAGATCCGTCGCAATGCTCGTGCAAGCATCTTCAACACGGTCTTCGTTGGCTGGCCGCGCGGTTTTGAGATCGCCCAGGCTCCAACGATGGTTGCCGCCAACGGTGACACCCTGATGGTGCGCAACAACAGCTGGTTCGGTGTCAAGGGGGCTACTCTGACACTCGCCAGCGGGACACCGCCATCGGGCATGGATGCGAACTGGCTGCTCAAGAGCGGATTCAATAATGAGGTGGAAAAGGGCAACACGAACAACGCCTTCATCGCCAATCCATGGCCAAACGACAACACCTTCGATCCGCGTCCGCTGGGCGTGGCCTCTTACCTGTCGACCGGAAGCTTTGACAATGGTTCTCCACTTGTTCAAATCTCGGATAGCTACTTCCAGCGCGTATCGTATCGTGGTGCGTTTTCTGACGGTGCAGACAGGTGGGACGCAGGTTGGGCCGAATACGATCCGGTTAACCGTGAGTATCGTGCACAGCCCCTTGTTCGCCTCGTGTCGCCGGGGGCGGCTGCCGGTGAAAAGTATCAGCAGGGTCAGAAACTCACGATCACGTGGGACACTTCGGGCGCTGCCGGCAACACGTACAGGTTCGAATTCGCAACGTCGGCAACCGGACCATGGCAGCCGATCGCAGGAGCTGAGAGCGTAACGGACGCCGGTGCCACGCGTGGCATGCTGAAGGATGGATTTACAACACCCAACATCGTTACGAACAGTGGTTACATCCGCATGACGCTGGCTAGTGACCCTTCCGTCTTCGATGTTTCAGACTTCCCATTCGCCATCGAAGCTCCCGTGGTGGTTGAGCCAACCGTGCGTCTTATCGAGCCGGGCGGAAACAACAAGGTCTTCCGCGTCGGACAGTCAGTGGATGTGCGCTGGGATACAACGAATACATTCCGCCGTCGCTGGCGCTTTGAGTTTGGTAAGAGTCCGGAAGGCCCGTGGAAGGCGATCAACGGTCTATCCAATGTCCTCGACAGTGCAACACGCCGCGGTTCGTTTGCCGGCGCAATCGTGTTCCGTCCGGAGGATCAGACCAAGAGCGGATATGTGAAGATGACCCTGCTGAGCGACACGACGAAGTTTGACATTAACGATCAGCCATTCGAGGTCATTGCTCCGGCACCGATCAAGGTCGACTCTATCCTCGAAGGCGAGATCACAGGTCGTGTAAAACTCGTCAACACCAAGATCTATGGACTCAAGGGCTACGTCTACGTCAACGACGGAGCAACACTTGAAATTGAGAAGGGCACGATCATTGTCGGTGATGAGCCCGGCAACAACTCGGCCCTTGTGATCAATCGTGGTGGCAAGATCCTGGCCGAAGGCACGGCGCAGGACCCGATCATTTTCACCTCGCGTGCTGTTCCCGGACAGCGTGCCCGGGGTGACTGGGGCGGCATCCTGATCTGTGGTAAAGCACGCATCAATCAGCCAGCCGGACAGGCTGCACTGGAAGGCGGCGTGGCATCACAGACTCCGGGTGGCAAGGGGTGGTATGGCGGAACAGATGACGACGACAACAGTGGCGTTCTCAAGTACGTCCGCATCGAGTTTGCCGGTATTGCCACGCAGCCAAACTCCGAACTGAACTCGCTCACAATGGGTGGCGTCGGCCGCGGCACAGCCATCGACTACGTTCAGGTGTCCTACGGTAACGATGACGGCTTTGAGTGGTTCGGCGGAACGGTCAATTCGAAGTATCTGATCTCGACGGGCATCCTGGATGACGACTTCGATACCGACAACGGTTTCAGCGGGAAAGTGCAGTTCGGTGTGGTCCAGCGCTATCGCACAATTGCCGATGTGTCAACATCACAAGCATTCGAGTCCGACAACGACGCGCAGGCCTCGTACAATCAGCCGTTCACATCGGCAACATTCAGCAACATCACGGCTATCGGTCCGGTGCAGGACACGGCGTGGACTGCGGGCTCCGGTGCGAACCAGTACAGCACACGCTTTGGTGCAGCCGCTCAGATCCGCCGCAATTCACGTCAGTCCATCCACAACTCCGTCTTCGTAGGATGGCCGCGTGGTTTTGAGTTCGCTCAGGTGCCAACGATGATCGCAGCGGCTGGCGATTCGATCGAGATTCGCAACAACTCATGGTATGGCGTTAAGGGTGCTGTTCTGACACTTGCCGGCGGCACGGCTCCTGCGGGCATTGATGCCAGCTGGCTTGGAAAGGCCGAATACGGAAATGTTGTTGACAAGAGCTCGCCGGCCGGTGCAATGCTCGAGAATCCATTCCCGACGAACATCGACTTCAATCCAGCGATCAAGACCGGAAGCCCCCTTGAAAACTCTGCGGCATTTGCCGGCAAGGCGGCCGACAGCTTCTTCGAGAAGGTAGCCTTCCGCGGCGCGTTTGGACTGCAGCGCTGGGATCTTCCTTGGTCGGAGTATGATCCGGTTAACCGCGAGTATCGAGCAAAGACGCCGAACACCTCCGTACGTGAAGACGACCAGATGCGCGCCGGCATCACCGGAAGCGTGTTCCCTAACCCGACGATGGATGCCGCGACCGTTCGCTATCAGCTTGCGAATGCCGACGTGGTAACCGTCCGACTGACCGATGCAACGGGCGCCGTTGCAGCAACATTCTTTGCGAATGCTGCGCAGCAGGCAGGCGTGTATGAGTTCCGGCTCATCACGGCGGACCTTGCTACCGGTCTTTACTACCTGACGATCTCTGGTGAGCGCGGAACCATGACGACACCTGTCACCGTGACCCGCTGATCACCGATCGTGAACAGAACGCCGCTGCGGCCGGCCTCGAAAGGGGCTGGCCGTTGTCGGTTTATGGGGCTTGTCAGGGTCGGAGGATGAAGTACGTGATAATGCCAATGATCTGCAGCCGAATGATCGTTGCTGCCATCGACGGGCGCTCCCGTTTGAGCCAGTGCCATGCGAGCATCAATCCGGAAAAGCCGGCACTGACGAGGATCCAGATCAGGAAGTTCGGTCCATATCCAACGTGATGGGTGCCATGGATGTTGTCGAGCCACGGAGCCAGTGAACCGTACACGAGCAGCAGGTGACTCACGTACATGAACAGCGACTCATTGCCCAGCGTGACAAGAAAGCGCCCGACCTTCGTGTTCGGTATCGATGATTCCCACCGATACAGCAGACCGAGCAGCAGTAGCGTTGCACACACCCGAAACAGCAAGCCGCCCGGAGAGCGCCACCAGACAGCGTCCCACGGCATGGATGGTCCGTAAAAGAAGCTCAGAAACAGTACAACGGGTCCGGCAAGCCCCATGATCACAAACATCCGTGCCAACTTGTCGCGGTCGGACGTTTGCATGAACCATCCGGTGATGGCCGCTCCGGTGAACAGATAGCCGCTCCAGGGGAACAGAGGAAATTGGCTGAGCTCACTCTTTGGGACCATCCAGGAGAGGCCGAAGATGATGGCTGCGATGCAGGCGTAGGCGATCGTTGCCTTCCCGAGATCTCGAAGTGCAAGGAAAACGGCAAGTGCGCCCAGCGATGCATAGACGATCACGTGCAGCACGTCCAGCTGCGCCCAGCTCATCCACGTCGATGCCGGAGCATTGATCATCTGTCCGAGTGAGTAGATCGGTGCGTGCAGAACGTAGGCACAGAAGAGAACGTAGGCCAGGCGACGGAGATACGTTAACAGGTCACTGCCAAACTCCAGGTACTTTGGTCCTTTGCGGGAGAGGGCAATCCACAGGCCCGACCCGGCACAGAAGATGAAGGTGGGGGCAACGTAGCCATTGGAGATGTTCAGGATGTTGAACACCATCGACGAACGAAGCGCCGGATCGAGGATGACGTTCGTGACGTGTACCTGGATCATCCATAGCACGGCGATCCCGCGTGCCGCATCAAGAAAGGCCAGTCGCTGCGATGCTGCCATGCGTTACGGATCCTTTGGAGTTCTGCCGGAGAGCCGCCTGACAAATCCCATCAGGTAGGGGGCCAGCAGGATCCCGACAACGATGATGGTACCAATGATGATAAATGGGCGCTGGAACATATCGGGAAGATAGGGATGGTATTTTTGACAACGAATTGATCAGCCATGAGTAGCCCCCTTACAACTGACCGTATTGCCGCGATCGACGTCGGCACAAACTCGTTTCACATGGTGATCGCCAGTGTGACGGATGCAGGCATGCTGCGCATTCACGCCCGGTCGAAAGACACCGTGCGTCTGGGGTCGTCTAAGGGCGACATGAAGCGCATCTCTGATGATGCCATGGAGCGTGGCCTGAGGGCCATGGTGCGGCTTGTTGAAGAGGCACGGCAGCACAACGCAACCGTCCGGGCGATCGCTACCAGTGCTGTCCGGGAGGCCCTGAACAAGGATGTGTTTGTTGACCGGGTGCTGCGTCAGACCGGAGTTCATATTGACGTGATCCCCGGCATTGAAGAAGGACGTCTCATTTTCCTTGGCGTGCGCAATGCGCTCAGCATCGCCGACAAGCGCGTCTTCGTGTTTGATATCGGAGGAGGTTCGACCGAGACCATAACCGGTCATGACGGCGAGCCGGTCTACATTCATTCGGCCAAGCTCGGACACATCCGTCTTAGCGAGCGCTTCTTTCCGGATTCCCGCATCAATGACCAGCAGATCGCTGACTGCCGCGCATGGATACGCGGTGAGTGGCAGCCGGCCTTTCAGTCGCACATCGCCTACGGTTTCGATGAGGCCATTGCCTGTTCGGGTACCGTCATGGCTCTTGCTTCGATCGTCTTCGCACGTTCGGGCAGGCGAACGCCGGAAACCCTCAACGGCGTCACGTTCGATCGTGACGAGATCCTTGGTGCCATCGATATGGTCCTGTCGGCACGGACCATTGATGAACGCATGGCCCTGCCCGGACTTGATGCCAAGCGAGCGGATGTGATCGTTGCCGGTGCACTGCTTGTAGAGCATCTGGTCAAGGGGCTTGGCATTCGCAGGCTCACGCTCTCCGGATACGCGCTTCGCGAAGGGATCGTTTTCGACACCTTTCAACAGGCCCGCGACATCGGCCTGACGCATCACCTGTCGCGACTGCGCTACCAGAGCGTTCTGCATATCTGCGAACTCTATCGCGTGAATCGACGGCACGCCGAACACGTCAAGCACCTATGCGTTCGCATGTTTGATGATCTGATGCCTCTGCATGGGATGGGTGACAAAGAGCGCGAACTGCTCGAAGCGGCGGCCCTGCTTCACGATGTCGGCTATCATATTGCCGCAGATCAGCATCACAAGCACAGCGAATACATCATCCGTAACTGTGTGATGCCGGGGTTCACGAGCGATGAGACCGTGCTCATCTCCTCGGTGGCCAGATATCATCGCAAGAGTCACCCAAAGAAAAAGCACCCTGTCTTTGCCGGGCTGACCTCTTCCGAGCAGCACATGGTGGGTGTGCTGGCATCGATCCTTCGTATTGCCGAAGGACTCGACCGACGCCAGCAGTCCGTGGTGCATGGTCTCGAGGTTCGCACCGCTGAGGCCGGGATCGAGATCGGACTTAAGGTGCTCGGTGAGGTGCCCGACGTTGAGCTCTGGAGCGCGGAGCGCCGCACGGGTCTGATGGAGGAGATCTTCCGTCGGCCGGTCCGGTTTGCTGTAAACCGCCTGTAAGGGGGCAATACAGGACAATTTTCTTCGTCAGTTGAGGCCGAATGAATTCACAGGAGCATACTATGTCACGTCGATCTCTCGGCACCGCCATTGCCCTCATTGGCATCGGTGTTGTTGCCGGCGTCGTCCTCATGACCACATTTTCGAGTAACGCCATCGAGCAGTTGTTTGCTGCCGATGTCGAGTTAGGGGCAGGGGCGCCCCCTGCCATGGCCCCTCCGGCCGTCAAGATGCTCAACGATCAGTTCGTGAACGTTGCCTCGGCCGTCACCCCGTCGGTGGTATCGATCAGCGTCAAGACCGATCGCAAGGGTGTCTCGATGCGCGGCATGCCACAGGATTTCTTCCGCTTCTTCGGACCCGACTTCGGCACACCCGAGGGGGAAGAAGAAATGGTCCTGCCTGAATCCGAGGCCGGTGGCTCGGGCGTGATCGTCACGGCGGACGGATATGTGGTAACGAACAACCACGTGGTGGAGAATGCCAAGGAAGGGGGCATCACGGTCACCACAACAGATCAGAAACAATACAAGGCCAAGCTGGTCGGACGTGATCCGCTGACAGATCTTGCCGTTCTGAAGATCGACGGTCGCTTTTCTGCTGCGCATCTGGCGCAGCGCTCGGACATCCGCATCGGCGAATGGGTTGTGGCCGTTGGGAGCCCCCTCGGACTGAAGTCTACCATCACCACGGGCATCGTATCGGCCATGGGCCGCTCGATCGGCATCGTCGGCACAAACGAAATGAACAATCAGCGCAGCCGCTATGCTGCTGAGAATTTCATCCAGACCGATGCAGCCATCAACCCGGGTAACTCGGGTGGTGGACTCTTCAACATCAACGGTAGCCTGGTCGGGATCAACACGGCTATCGCTTCGCAGTCGGGTGTAAATGCCGGTTATGGTTTCGCCATCCCGATCGATATGGTGCGCAGCGTTGTGCTGGACCTGATCGA
>DNLG01000033.1:29468-41249 GCA_003488525.1 Bacteroidota bacterium
GAGATCACCAAGACGGTGAAGCTCAAAGCGCCCGACGGTGGAGACATGGCATCAAAGTCTGTACGTGATGACGAGGTAGAAGCACCTGCCGATGACACGGAGCCCGTAACGATCAAGGGGCTTGGTTTTACAGCTGCTGCTCTGACCTCTGAGCAGCGCTCGACGTTCAACGTCAAGCAGGGTGTGTACGTCAGTAAGGTTGACCGTTTCGGACAGATGGCGCGTCGCGGACTTCGTCAGGGCACTGTGATCCTGAAGGCTGACGGCCGCGAGGTGACCTCGCCTGCTCAGCTCAAGCGCGTCATCACGGCCAAGCAGGCCGGTGACGGCATGATGTTCGTCGTCAAGGATGCGGACGGATCCAAGCAGGCCATTACGGTGGAAGTGCCTGAGTTGTGATTCTCCCGTAGATTTCTGGATGAATACCGCAGAACGTTTCATCGGCGTCGCGATCATGGTCTTCATGATCGCGACGTCGTCTGTTTTCGGCCAGACCTACCTTGGCCTTACTATCGGCTCGACAGTTGCCGGTTCATCGCGATCTGATGTTTCGGCGTATGGTGAACCGAGCCGCGTCTTCTATGGCGGACGTGTCGTGACGACCCTGCGAAAGGGACTCGAACTTGTCGGCACGTTCGGCCTGCGTCAGGAGGAAGGGGGCTTTACCTCCCGCTTTGCACGGAGCACCTTTCCCGGCGGAGGCGGCACGCTCCAGGTGGTCGAGAATCCCATCTCCGGACCGGTCGTCGTGTCTTCACTGTCGACCTCAGCGTTGGAGCTGAGTGCTGCCCTGCGCATTCCGATGGCGCGATTTGACTCGGCGGGTTCCTACATAGGCCTACAGCTTGGCGCAATGGCCGACTATCTGAGTTCGGCCGATCAGGTTGACGATTACACGCGTATTCTCCAGGGTGACCGCGGGCAGATTCCCGACCGTGTATCGACGTCCTACGCCTCCCAGGTCGGCGGCGGTGCCCAGGTCGGCGGACTGCTGGTGCTGCAGACCGATCTCGGCCGGCTATCGATAGAGTTCGCCTATCTTCTGCGTCGGCCCGAGACCCTGCCTGTGCCTGCGCCGCGCGTGGGTGGACCAAAGGAGCAGTACGTTGGCTGGCTCGTCGGAAATGGACTGAGAATCTCCGCCGGACTTGAGCTTAAGCTGTAAGGGGCTTATCAGATCGACAGATGAGAACCCACCTCGAGCGTGCGCTTAACCGGGATGCCGAAATACTTGGCTGGCGTTCTCGAGTTGCGATGCAGAAACACGAAGATCTCCTTGCGCCAGCGTGCCATGTCTTCGCTGCTCTCAACCGTCAGCGATTCATGGCCCAGCACGAAGATGGCATCCGTCACATCAACCGGCACCTCGTGTTCCGGTAGATACTTGAGATCCTCCATAAGATCCCATTGATCCATGAACCCGTAGTGAAGCGTGACTTCGAAGACACCTCTGGGTTGTGCTTTGATCTCAAAGCGCTCTGAGCGCGCAACGCGGGCTCCGCTATCAACCTTGACGGTTAGCACGATGATGGTTTCGTGATGTACACGATTGTACCTCAGGTTGCTGAGCATCGCAGGAGGTGCAATGCCCCTATATCCCGTCATGTACAGTGCCGTTCCTGGAACGACCGTATACCGATCGATATCCTCATTGATCACGTCGATGAGTGGCTTACTGCGCTGCTCGATGCGCTGTTGCAGGATGGTGCGCCCTCTTCTCCAGGTAACCATGACAATGAAGGTGGCCACGGCCATGGTAAACGGTACATACCCGCCGTCGAAGAACTTCAGCCAGTTGGCATAGGCAAAGGCCAGGTCCATTACGAGGAATATGCCGGTGATGCATGCGGCAACTGCGGGGTTCCATTCGAAAACCTTGCGCATGGCGATCCATCCGAGGATCGTCGTTGTTACCATCGTCGAGACAACGGCTATGCCATAGGCACTGGCCAGAGCGCCGGATGTCTTAAACGAGAGTACAAGAATCACGCAGCTGATGAAGAGCGTCCAGTTCACCATTGGCATAAAGATCTGACCGCGTTCTTCGCTGGAGGTATGGGTTACCTTCAGACGAGGCAGATATCCAAGCTGCACGGCCTGATAGGTTAGCGAGAAAGCGCCCGAGATAACGGCTTGCGAAGCGATGATGGCCGCGAAGGTCGAAACGATCACCAGCGGAAGTACGCCCCATGATGGAACCATGTGGAAGAAGGGGCTTTCAACGGTAGAAGGGATGTGGCCCTCACGTAGCAGAAGTGCCCCCTGACCGAAGTACTGCAAGACCAGTCCAGGATACGCAACAAAGAACCAGCCATAGCGGATCGGTCGTGGTCCGAAGTGCCCGAGGTCGGTATAGAGAGATTCACCACCGGTGACAACGAGGAAGACGCTACCGAGGACGACCATACCGGCAATGCCATGCTGGGCAAAGAACTCCGCCGCATATATGGGGTTGAGCGCATTGAACACGTCCGGTGTCTGGAAGGCATTCACCAGTCCCAGCACTCCAAGGATGGCAAACCAGAGCACCATGAACGGACCGAAGATGCGTCCTACGCTGCTGGTGCCGAAACGCTGAATGCTGAAGATCCCCAGCAGGATCAGCAGCGTCAGCGGCACAACAAACCGGTCCAGTCCAGGCGCGGCCACGCGCAGGCCCTCCACGGCGGAAAGCACCGAGATCGCCGGCGTTATGATCCCGTCGCCATAGAGCATTGCCGCACCGAACAGACCCAGGACCACCGTCAGCCCAAGTCGCGAGTACATACTGCTGCGTTTGAGTGCGAGCTCCATGAGCGCCAGAACGCCCCCTTCACCCTTGTTGTCGAATCGCAGGATGACTGTCAGATACTTTCCGCAGATGATCAGCGTCAGCGCCCAGAAGATCAGCGAAAGAATGCCCAGCACCTCGGTCCTGCCCGGCGTGAGACCGTAGTGCGGAGAGAAGCATTCTTTGAGAGCATACAGGGGGCTGGTGCCAATGTCACCATACACCACGCCGATGGCGGCAATGGTCAGAGCAAGGAGCTTACTGCCGCTCGGGGCGGCATGCCCGCTCTTGGTTTCGTTGTCCATGTCGGACGCTTCAATGTTGAAACAACCTGGGGCCCCGTCAGAAGGAGCCTCCAAACTTACGGTCCAAGGGCACTCATTCCGTAGTTTCGTTGTTCTGACATTCCAACGTCTAACAACCCTACGGCTATCACCATGTCATTCCAGCATCCCGACTACTATAACATCGACGAGCTTCTGACCGAGGAAGAGAAGCTAGTTCGCCAGACGGTTCGTGACTTCGTTGACAACGAAGTACTGCCGATCATCGAGCAGAGTGCTCGTGAAGGGGTCTTCCCACAGCATCTCGTCAAGAAGATGGCCGAGATCGGTCTTTTTGGCATCACTCTGCCGCAGGAGTACGGCTGTGCCGGACTCAACAGTACCTGCTATGGTCTGGCCATGCAGGAGCTTGAGCGGGGCGATTCGGGCATCCGCTCGTTTGCTTCCGTGCAGAGCTCGCTGGTGATGTATCCGATCTACACCTACGGCTCCGAGGAACAGCGTCGCAAGTGGCTGCCCCGGCTGGCTGCCGGCGATGCCATCGGATGTTTTGGGCTGACCGAGCCCGATGCAGGTTCGAATCCTGCTTCGATGTCCACCAACGCCAAGAAGGTTGAAGGGGGCTTCATCCTCAACGGCGCCAAGATGTGGATCACCAACGGCACGCTGGCCGACGTGGCTGTTGTGTGGGCCAAGCTCGATGGCGTGGTGCGTGGTTTCCTGGTTGAAAAGGGCATGGCCGGTTTTACCGCTCCCGAGATGAAGGGAAAGCATTCGCTACGTGCATCGGTCACCTCCGAGCTTGTGTTTCAGGATGTGTTTCTCCCTGACGAGAATATTCTGCCGGGTGTTGAGGGTCTGCGCGGCCCCCTTTCATGTCTCACCCAGGCTCGCTATGGTATCTCCTGGGGCGTTGTCGGCGCGGCTATGGCCTGTTATGACTCTTCGCTCAATTACGCAAAAACACGTATTGCGTTCGGCAAGCCCATCGCCGGATTCCAGATGATCCAGGAAAAACTGGTTCTGATGCTCAATGAGATCACCAAGGCCCAGCTGCTGTGCTGGAGGCTCGGCCGCATCAAGGATGCCGGCCAGCTGCGTCCGCAGCAGGTGTCGCTTGCAAAGCGGAACAACTGCGAAATGGCCCTCAATATTGCGCGCATGAGCCGAGAGATCCACGGTGCCAATGGCATCCTGGACGAGTACCCCGTCATGCGTCATGCGGCCAACCTCGAATCGGTAAAAACCTACGAGGGAACCCATGAAATGCATACCCTTATCCTGGGTCAGGACATCACCGGACAGAACGCCTTTGCGTAGGTCGGTGGGGAAAAGTTCCCTATATTTGTAGCCGATTTCGAGGGGTGGGCGATGTCGCCCACTTTTCGTTTGTGCTACAGTGTTCGTGAACTAGTCGTGGAGAGGTATGAAGGAGATCCTTCCGGAACATGTCCGGATGGCGATCGCCGAGTCCTGTGACGCGGCCGGTGTTGCGCTCATCGATGTGGTGATCCGCGGCCAGGCGCGTCAGCTTGTTCTGGACGTCATCATCGATACGGTTGAAGGGGTGACGCACGACCACTGCCGGTCGGTCAGCCGCGGCATTGATGAGCGGCTGGAGGGGAACGAGTATGCCGGCCGTCTGCGGACGGTTGAGGTGACGTCGCCGGGTGCGGAAACGCCCGTGAAGCATCTCTGGCAGCTCCGCAAGCACATCGGACGTTGGGTCCGCGTCAAACGCACCGATGCCACCACCATCGAGGGGGTGCTTGAGCGGGCGGGAGACGACGGGCTGGACGTTCAGCCCAAACAAACGAAGAAGGAGCCCAAGCCCCTTATCAGCATTCCTGCTGACGAGGTCGCAGAAGCAATGGTAATGATCATGTTTTAGGTGGCAGGCCCAGCCTGTCCGTCATGGAGTCAAAACACATGGCACGTCGGAAAGTCAAGCAGCAGGTCGACAACAAGAAGCTCATCATTGAGGCCTTCAACGAGATGGCCCGGGAGAAGAGCATTGACCGCGATCTTCTGCAGGGTATCGTTGAAGAGACCCTTTCGGCGATGGTGCGCAAGAAGTATGGACTGGAGTCCAACTTCGACATCATCGTGAACATGGAAAAGGGCGACATCGAGATCTACCTCATGCGCGAGATCGTCGAAGAGGTGGAGAATCCTGAATTGCAGATCTCTGCCGAAGAGGTTCGTGAGGTTACGGGCAATGAGCCCGAAATCGGCGATGAACACATTGAGGAAATCACACTCGAGAATATTGCCGATTCGTTCGGCCGTCGACTGATCGCTCAGGCGATTCAGAATCTCAACCAGCGAATCCGCGACGTTGAGAAGGACAACATCTACGAGGAGTATTCCAAGCGCGTAGGCGAGGTCATCATCGGCGAGATCTACCAGGTTCGTCCGAACAACATTCTCGTGATGCACAACAAGGTCGAAATGCGTCTTCCGCGCGAAGAGCAGATCCCGACCGAGCGTCTGAAGAAGAATCAGCAGGTCAAGGCCATCCTGAAGGAAGTGCGTCGATCCGGCGGTGCCACGGGGCTACCCGACCTTATCCTGTCGCGAGCTGATGATTCGTTCATGGCGCTGCTGTTCGAGCAGGAGATTCCCGAGATCTTCGACGGAATCATCAAGATCCGCGCCATCGCGCGTGAACCGGGCGAGCGTGCTAAGGTTGCCGTGACGTCGTTCGACGAACGGGTCGATCCTGTCGGCGCATGCGTCGGCATGAAGGGCATCCGTATTCACTCGATCGTACGTGAGCTGGGCAACGAAAACATCGACATCATTGAGTTCCACGACGACCCGCGTCTGTTCATCGCTCGTGCGTTGTCACCGGCGAAGGTCCGCGACGTGACCATCAGCGAAGACGGTCGTGCAGCCACCGTGATCGTCCCCGACGATCAGGTTTCGCTGGCCATTGGCAAGCAGGGCCAGAACGTGCGTCTTGCATCAAAGCTTACCGGCTACTCCCTGTCGCTTGTCAAGGAAGGGGCGGAGGACATCGAACTCATCGAATTCCGTGATGAGTTGGGACGCGATCTGTTTGACCGACTGATCCGTGCGGGCATCGATACGGCTCGCGAGTTTCTCGAGGCAGAGCCAGCAATGCTGCTGGGTATCATGGAGAAGGATCGGATCGTGCGAGTGCGTCGCATCATGCTCGAAGAGTTCGAAGAGCGCGAAGATCAACACTACCTCATCGCTCTTGAAGATGCTGCCGTTGCGTTGCTGACGCCGGCACCATCGGATGCCGATGCGGACATTGCCGAGTCGTACGCCGAGGACACACCGGAAGTGTACGAGATGGAAGTAGAGGAATCGACCGAGACCGAAGAGGCTTCGGACGAGTCCACTGAAAACGAAGTAGAGTAATCGAAGGATGTATGGCTGGTTCTACCGGAAATAAACTGTTCAAGATCGCGAGCCAGATCAATATCGGGCGTGATGCGATCGTCGAATACCTTGCCTCGAAAGGCCACAAGCTCGAGAACAAGGCCACGACGGTCCTGAGCGACGAGCAGCTGGATCTCGTGATCGAAAAGTTCGCCAAGGAGCTGAAGACTGCGCAGAAGCAACGCGAAAAGGTCCAGCGTCAGCAGGCCGTTCGCAAGAGCCACCTCGAGCAGGGAAGCACCGTTTCGATCGATACGCTGGCCGAGGCCGAGGAGCGCGAGCGGGTGATCGAGGAGCGTCTTGAACGTCCGGAAGCCCCTGCTGCTGCCGCACCGGTGATGGAGCAACAGGCAGAACCTGTTGAGCAGCCCGCAGCACCGGCACCGGCACCAGCTCCAGCGCCAGCGCCAGAGCCCGCACCGGAGATCGTCGAGCCGTTGGCCGAGCAGCCCGCAGCAGCGCCTCAGGTGGTTGCACCGGCGGGTCCTTCGGTTGGACAGGTTATTGACCTGAAAGAAGCGAAGAAAAAGGAAGAGGCCGACAAGGCCGCCAAAGCTGCCAGCGCCAAGACGGCACGGAATTACGAGCCCTCCTCGAACAAGCCTGCAGCACCGGCGGCCCCTGCTGCCGCGCCTGCAGCCGAAGCACCCGCAGCCGAGGCTCCTGTGGCAGCCAAGCCCGAAGGTGAAGCTGAGGGTGCAGCCGGAGAGGATGTTGACGAAAAGAAGGGCAAACGCCGCCGTAAGGGCGTGATCGAAGTTGAATACAATCCAAGCGGATCCACGCAGCTGCGTGGCTTGACCGTTGTGGGCAAGATCGATCTTGCACCAAAGCCGCCGCCTCGTCCTAAGCGTGATGAGCGCCGTCCTTCAGACGGACGTGATCCGCGCCGCGGGGCGATCGGTGATGCGCTGGTTGCACGCGGACGTGGTCCTGCCGGCTCGGGAACGGGCTCGGCTCCGGCGGCGGGCGGTGACGCTCGTCGGCGCGACTTTGGCCCACCAGCCCCATCGGCAGCAGCCAAGAAGGCAGCTGATGCAAAGAAGAAAAAGACCGGCGCCAAAGGCATGCGCACGCAGGTGTCGGATGCCGACGTCGAGAGAGCAATTCGTCAGACGCTTTCGGGCATGGAGATCGCCCCTTCGGGTGGTCGCGCAAAACTGCGCATGCGCAAGCGTCTCGAACGGGAAGAAAAGGAAGCCATCCGTCAGGAAGAACTGGCCCGCGAGAGTTCGATCCTGCGGCTGTCGGAGTTTGTGACGACTGCTGACCTTGCCAACATGATGCGTGTGACCGCTTCGGACATCATCATGAAGTGTATGGGGCTTGGTCTGATGGTGTCGATCAATCAGCGTCTCGACAAAGACACGATCACGCTGATCGCTTCTGACTATGGATTCGAGGTATCATTCGTCGATGAGCAGGCCGAACATGAGGAAGCCGATGACGATGATGCACCGGAGACGCTCAAGCCACGCTCGCCGATCGTGACCATCATGGGTCACGTTGACCACGGCAAGACGTCGCTTCTGGATTATATCCGCAATGCCAACGTGGTTGCCGGCGAGGCCGGCGGTATTACGCAGCACATCGGTGCCTACCGCGTGGAGCTGCCGAACGGACGGACGATCTCCTTCCTTGATACGCCGGGTCACGAAGCCTTTACCGCTATGCGTGCCCGCGGCGCACAGGTCACCGACATCGTGATCCTGGTTGTGGCGGCCGATGACAGCGTGATGCCTCAGACGATCGAGGCGATATCGCACGCCCAGGCAGCCGGAGTACCGATCGTTGTGGCGATCAACAAGGTCGACCGTCCCGAGGCGAACCCCGACAGGATCCGTCAGCAACTTGCCGATCGCGGCGTTCTGGTCGAAGACTGGGGTGGTAAATACCAGTGCGTTGAGATCTCTGCTAAGTCCGGTCTGAATATCCCGACACTGCTTGAGAAGATCGTGCTGGAAGCCGACATTCTTGAC
This sequence comes from Bacteroidota bacterium, assembly GCA_003488525.1. Lineage (GTDB taxonomy): Bacteria > Bacteroidota > Ignavibacteria > Kapaibacteriales > Kapaibacteriaceae > UBA10438. The sequence continues at coordinate 37,913 of DNLG01000033.1, forward strand.
CTCAAGGCCAACCCTGATCGAAATGCTCGTGCAACGGTTATCGAAGCACACATCGACAAGGGGCGCGGTAACGTCGTTACCGTTATCGTCCAGAAGGGTACACTGAACGTGGGCGACATCTTCGTCTGCGGTCAGTTTGCCGGACGTGTGCGAGCGATGTTCGACGAGCGCGGACAGCGACTGGATTCTGCCGGTCCTTCCATGCCAGCACAGGTGACAGGTTTTGACGGACTTCCGAATGCCGGCGACGTGCTGTTGGAAATGGAGACCGATGCCGAAGCCCGCGACATCGCAACACGCCGTCAGCAGCTTCGCCGCGAGCAGCAGTTCCGTGGTATGCGTCACATGACGCTTGACGATATCTCGGCGCAGATCCAGCAAGGTGGCGTCAAGGAACTTCGCCTCATCGTGCGTGCCGACGTGTCGGGCTCTGTGGAAGCCCTCTCGGACTCTCTCCAGAAACTCTCGACCGCCGAAGTCAAGGTCCGCATCCTGTACAGCGGTGTCGGTGCTATCAGCGAGAGCGACATCATGCTTGCCTCGGCATCGGACGCGATCATCGTTGGCTTCCAGGTCAACGTGCCCCCTGCCGCCCGCAAGCTTGCAGAGAGCGAAAGCGTTGAGATCCGCCTGTACTCGATCATCTACGACTGTATCAATGAAGTGCAGCTTGCCCTCGAGGGTATGCTAACGCCGGATATCAAGGAAGAGATCACCTCTACCGTCGAGGTCCGCGCGATCTTCAAAATCAGCCGCCTCGGAACCATTGCCGGCTGCTATGTGCAGAACGGTAAGATCACGCGCAATGACAGGATCCGGGTTCTACGCGACGGGTTCGAGATCTACAAGGGTACCCTGGCATCACTCAAGCGCGTCAAGGACGATGTGCGCGAGGTCGAAACCGGTTTTGAATGCGGTATCGGCGTGCAGGGATTCAATGATCTCGAAGAGGGCGACATCATCGAGAGCTACAAGACCATTGAAGTCAAACGGAAGCTGTCGTAACCGTGTCGATCCGTACCGAACGCGTGGCCGGCGAAATCCAAAAGGCCCTGGCAAGCCCCCTGAGGTCGATCGCGGAAGAACTCTCTGCAGGGTTCATCTCCGTGACCGAGGTGCGTCTGTCGGCCGACCTGCAGATCGCGCGCGTGTACCTGAGCATCTTCGGTGGCAAGGGGATCACCCCGGCCGAAGTGCTCGAACAGATCGACAAGTACTTCATGGGACGCGTGCGTCATCATCTGGCCACGTCACTTCGACTTCGCTATACACCGCAATTGCAGTTCTTCATCGACGATTCGCTCGACCGCGCACAGCGTATCGAGGCGATCCTTGATCGGGTACGTCCCGTTGATGAGGTGCATCACGATGACACAAACGAGAATGATTGATCGGATGACGCTCGGTCGCTCGTTTGATTCGACGATCGAGCAATGGTTGGAAACAGCACGGACGGATGGTGCGATCGCGCTCATTGACAAGGAAGAAAACTGGACGTCGTTTGACTGCGTAGCGAAGGTGCGCAACCTTACTCGCGTCAAACGCGTCGGCCATGCCGGCACACTGGATCCTCTTGCTACGGGGCTCCTGGTGCTGTGCTTCGGCAAAGCCACGAAGGATATCGAAGAGTTGCAGGAAGGTACCAAGACCTATGAGGTTGAGATCCTTCTGGGTGCAGATTCCACAACGGATGACCGCGGTGGTGCCTGCACGGAACGCTCCGTCGAGCCACTGCCATCGCAGGACATTATCTCGGCGCTGAAGTCGTTCGAGGGAACCATCCAGCAGACTCCGCCTGCCTTCAGTGCGGTGCGTCATCAGGGTCGACGTCAGTACGACCTTGCACGGCAGGGCATCGACTTTGTTGCCAAGCCCCGGATCGTGACGATCCATGCGATCGAAGATGTGAGCGTTTCCTGGCCTTTGGTGCGCTGCGCGATCACCTGCTCCCGCGGCACGTACATTCGCAGCATCGCTCGTGACCTCGGTGTCAAGCTTGGCTGCGGTGGATATGTCTGGTCACTTCGTCGCACGGCAAGCGGACAGCATCGTGTTGACGATGCACTGCGTATCGATGAGATCCGCACACTGCTTGTTCCCGGGGAGGATGCATGAAGGTCGTCCGCTACGGCACCGATGCCGTCCCGTTTATGAAGGAAACAGCAATCACGGTTGGCACATTTGACGGGGTGCACGTTGGACACGTTGGCGTGCTGCACTTGATGCGCGACGTTGCCCAGCGGCACGGAGAACGAATTGTGGTGGTGACGTTTGATCCGCATCCGCAGATCGTTCTTGCAAAAGAGGGCCGCGAGCCACTGAGACTTCTCACGGGAATCGATGAACGATGTGAACTTCTGGCAGCGCAGGGCGTCGATCTGACGGTGGTGATACCATTCACGCGTGACTTTGCGGCAACGGAAGCGTCGGACTTTGTGCGTACGGTGATCGTTCGGGACATAGGCGTACAACACTTCTTCATTGGCCATGATCATGTTTTTGGCAAAGATCGTGGTGGCAATGAAGAGCTGTTGCAACGTCTCTCTCCCGACCTCGACTTCACGGTCGAGGGCATACCGCCGCTTTCTTTTGGCGGCGTGGTGGTCAGCAGCACGAAGATCCGTAACGCCCTCAAGGGCGGAGATCTTCAGGGAGCATCAACGATGCTCGGTCGTGACTACTCTGTGCGCGGCGTGGTTGTCCGCGGGGACGGACGCGGCCGTCAGCTCGGGATCCCGACGGCAAACATCGCCCCCTCAGACGAGTACAAGCTACTGCCAGCCAACGGTGTCTATGCCGTGATGGCAGTGATCAACTCTGAGCCTCGGCTCGGCATGGCGAACATTGGACTTCGACCAACGTTCACGTCGGATACGAAGCCCACACTCGAGGTTCACTTTCTTGACGTGGACATCGATCTCTACGAACGCACACTCGATGTGACCTTCATCGCCAAGATCCGCGATGAACGTCGCTTTGAATCCCGCGAGGAGTTCCTCGCTCAGCTCCAGCTCGACAGAATGCAAACAACTACCTATCAACATCATATCAAGGAATGGAGGACATCATGATCTCCAAGGAACGTAAAGCAGCGGTGATCGCCCAGTTTGGCGGCACAGCAGCAAATACCGGCAAGCCGGAAGTGCAGATCGCCCTTCTGACGGAGCACATCAAGGCTCTTTCCCAGCACTGCGAACAGCACCGCAAGGATCACCACTCACGTCGTGGTCTGATCATGCTTGTAGCCAAGCGCAAGAACCTGCTTGGATACCTGCAGAAGAACAACGTTCATCGCTATCGCGAGATCGTTGCTCAGCTCGGTCTGCGCAAGTAACCA
>DNLG01000033.1:41443-42371 GCA_003488525.1 Bacteroidota bacterium
AAACCCTCTTCTATGGCATCGTGGCACTCTTTGTCAAGGGGCTTTCCCAAAAGCCCCCTGACAAGGAGTGATAGCTGACCGCGGTGCCGTGATAGCCCAGATAACGGGCTGACATTCATCCATTTTTGGAGTGCATCATGCACACGGTCAAAAAGATCATCAACGGCAAGGAACTGTCCATCGAGACAGGTCGCTTTGCCAAACTCTCCGCCGGTTCGGTGATGGTCACCTACGGCGAAACCATGGTTCTGGTAACGGCCAACGCGAGCGCCGAGCCGAAGCCCGACATCGACTTTCTTCCTCTTACCTGCGAATACCGCGAGAAGCTCGCCTCATCAGGCAAGATCCCGGGCGGCTTCTTCCGTCGTGAAGGACGTCCAACAACAACCGAGATCCTCACGTCGCGTCTGATCGATCGTCCGCTTCGCCCCCTCTTCCCGAAAGAGTGGCGCAATGACACGCAGGTGATCGCTACGGTCTATTCCTACGACATGCAGAACGAGCCGGATGTGCTGGCCGTGATCGGTGCTTCCGCAGCGCTGATGATCAGCGACATTCCGTTCAAGGGGCCAATCGCTGAAGTGCGCGTCGGACGCGTCAACGGCGAGTTTATCATCAATCCCACGCATTCAGAGATCCAGGAGTCGGATCTCGAGATCATGGTTGCCGGCTCTGATTCATCGATCGTGATGGTCGAGGGGTCGAGCAAGGAGATCTCTGAAGACGAATTCGTTGCCGCGATGGAATTCGCGCACAACTGGATCCGCGAGATCAATGCTCTGCAGCGCGAACTGATGTCGATGCTCGACATCAAGAAGCGTGAAGTTGCTTCGAGCGAAACGCCGCAGGATCTTATCGCCGCCGTCGAGGCAGCGATCACCGAGCGCATCCGCACGCAGATCCGTGTTGAGTCCTCAAAGGAACAGCG
>DNLG01000033.1:42602-43789 GCA_003488525.1 Bacteroidota bacterium
AAGATGCTCGGCGGTGTCGTCAAGAAGATCGAAGCACGCGAAATGCGCGAGATGATCCTTGGCGAAGGACGCCGTCTTGACGGACGTTCCACAACACAGATCCGCCCGATCACAGTCGAAACAGGCGTGCTTCCGCGCACGCACGGATCGGCACTGTTCACACGCGGTGAGACGCAGTCGCTGACAACCATCACGCTGGGTACGAAGAAGGATCAGCAGCTCATCGATGGACTGCTGCCGACGTACGACATCCGGTACATGCTGCATTACAACTTCCCGCCGTTCTCGACAGGAGAGACCGGACGCTTTGGCTTCACCAGTCGACGCGAGACGGGTCACGGCGATCTTGCCGAGCGCTCGCTCAAGCACTTCATTCCGGATGAGCTCGAGTTCCCATATACGATTCGCGTGGTGTCGGACATTCTCGAGTCGAACGGTTCTTCGTCGATGGCCACCGTCTGTGCCGGCTCGCTGGCACTGTTCCATGCCGGTGTACCGATGAAGAAGGCCGTTGCGGGCATCGCCATGGGTCTGATCATGGAAGACAACCGCGTGGCCGTGTTGAGCGATATCCTCGGTGACGAGGACTTCCTTGGCGACATGGACTTCAAGGTCACGGGTACATTCGAAGGCATCACGGCCTGTCAGATGGATATCAAGATCGAAGGCCTATCAGTGGACATCATGCGCACGGCCCTTCAGCAGGCCCGTGATGGACGTCTGCACATCCTGGGCATCATGAATGCTCATATGGACAAACCGAATACCGACCTGTCTCCATACGCTCCAAAGCTCACCACCATTCAGATCCCTGTCGAGTCTATCGGCGCGGTCATCGGACCTGGGGGCGAAATGATCCGCAGCATCGTCAAGGAGACGGGCGCAGAGATCAACATCGAGGACGATGGTACGATCACGATCGCTGCGATCGACCAGGCAAGTGCCGATGCGGCGCTCGCGCGCATCCGTGACATCACGCGCCCGATCGAGCTCGACTCGATCATCAAGGGCAGGGTGAAGGAAATTCGCGAAGGCCTCGGTGCCTTTGTTGAGCTCAAGCCAAAGAAAGAAGGCCTGCTCCACGTTTCGCAGATCGACCACCGCCGTGTTGAGAACGTCTCGGACGTTCTCAAGGTTGGCGATATCATCGAAGTGAAGGTCATCGAAGTGCAGCCAGACGGCAAGGT
>DNLG01000033.1:44098-45832 GCA_003488525.1 Bacteroidota bacterium
GACCGCGGCGGACGTGGTGGTGACCGCGGACCCCGTGATGACCGTGGGCCGCGTCCTGAACGTCGTGACGACGACCGTCCACGTCACGATGCTCCACGTGAGGAACGTCCACCACGCGACGAACCACAGGGTGGCGGCGGAGACGACTTCTTCGTCGGTTGAGCTGACGCATCTTCAGCCTGAAATTCCAGGGGGCGGATCCGATTTCGGGTTCGCCCCCTTTCTGTACCCGTATCTTCGCTGGTCACTGCACAATGGACTTCACGCTTCTCATATCGAGCCTTACCAATCCGACGTTGCTGTTCTTTCTGCTCGGCATCATTGCCGTCCGATTGAAAAGCGATCTCGAGATTCCTGCGACCACAGCCAAGTTCATCAGTCTGTATCTGCTCTTCTCGATCGGCTTCAAGGGCGGTCAGGAATTGGCGCATAGCCCCTTCACAGCAGAAATAATCTGGAGCTGCATTGCCGGCCTGGTGGTCGCTTCAGCGATTCCTGCCTACAGCTTCTTCGTCCTCCGACGTCACTTCTCCGTCTCTGATGCGGGGGCCATTGCCGCTGCATATGGTTCGGTGAGCGCGGTAACGTTCGTGGCGGCCTCGACGTATCTGGAGGCGCAAGGGATGACGTTTGGTGGACACATGGTGGCAGTGATGGCGCTTATGGAATCACCAGCCATCATCGTTGGTGTGATCCTGGTGATGCTCTTTGACGAAGAGAGTCGTTCAGGCGTCAAGTTCGGCGAGGTCATTCATCACGCATTCACCAACGGTAGCGTGCTGATGATCACCGGCAGTCTCATCATCGGAATCATCTCCGATGAAAAGGCCGCCATGGGTATCAAGCCGTTCACAACGGACATCTTCAAGGGATTCCTTGCCATCTTTCTTCTCGAGATGGGCCTCATCACGGGCAATCGACTCTCCTCGTTCAGATCCCATGGATGGTTTGCCGTCGTCGTCGGAATAGCGATGCCTCTTCTTAATGGATCGCTTGTGGCCGCCGGAAGTCATTTGGTGACGGCGGATATTGGAAATCGATTCATGTTCGCTGTGCTCGCTGCGAGTGCGTCGTACATCGCCGTGCCAGCAGCAATGCGACTTGCTGTGCCGAAGGCCGACCCCGGACTGTATATCCCGATGGCGCTCGGCGTCACCTTCCCTCTGAACATCACACTAGGAATGCCACTCTATGAGTGGGTGGTATTCCACACCTGACCAACCAACATTCAACGGACCGAATGATACTCATCGTTATCACCATAATACTTATGATTGCTCCGTCTCTTGACAGTATTGCGCAGATGCGCTATCCAATTACCAAACGCGTTGAAGTGCGCGATACTAATCACGGGGTGGTCGTTGAAGACCCGTATCGATGGCTGGAGAATGAAGCTGATATCGACGTGACATCGTGGGTGGAGCGTCAGGCAGCGCTCGCTGATAGTGTGCTGCAGAGCATACCGTATCGTGAACAGCTGATCGATCGACTGGATGCGGTCAATACGTACGAACGCCGCTCCGCCCCCTGGCATCGAGCGGGAATGACGTTCTTCTATCGAAATGATGGTCGTCAGAACCATAGCATCCTGTGCATGCAGCGCGATGGTTCTTCTGAGGTCGAAGTCCTCCTGGATCCGAACACGTTCAGTCAGGATGGCACGGTTGCCCTTGCCTTTGCAAGTGAGAGTCGAGACGGTAAGTATCTCGCCTTCGGCAAGACGGAAGGGGGCTC
>DNLG01000033.1:46086-48110 GCA_003488525.1 Bacteroidota bacterium
GTCTCTCGTTCAGCGCAACTCCCAGCAGTATGTGATGTACCATCGGCTTGGAACGACGCAGAGTCAGGACGAGCTTGTTTATACCGATCCGTCCAATCCCGAACAGTTTGTCGGATGCTACGTCCTTGAAGATTCACCGTACCTTATCCGCACGGTCCGCAAGGGGAATCAGGATGGCAATGAAGTGTATGTGCGGCCCCTTGCAGAGCCACTCGGTGAATGGACGAAGATCTATGCCAATAGTACATCTTCGTTCTATCCGCGATACGATCATAACGGCGTGCTCTACGGCGTCAGCACCGACGGTTCACCCAATGGACGTGTGGTGCGTATCCCTGATCCGCTCGGCAATGCATCAATGGAAACGGTCGTTCCGGAGCGAAACATTGTGCTCGACGAACTGTCGTTTGGCGGCGGGCGCATGTTCCTGACGTACATGTCCGATGTGCATCACGTTGTAGAGGTGGCCGACATCAACGGAAAGAAACTCGCCGATGTGGCTTTGCCGGGAATCGGATCGATCTCGGGCTTCGACGGGTTCGCCACCGACACAGCCGTGTACTACACGTTTACCTCGTACACAACGCCGACGACGATCTACCGATATGACATTGCATCGGGTACGAGCAGCATCTGGCAGAGCGTTCAAGCCCCCTTCGATCCATCAGCGTTCAGCACGGAACAGGTGTTCGTGAAGAGCAAGGACGGGGCTCGTATCCCGATGACGATCCTTCGCAAGAAGGGCGTTGACGGACCGCGTCCGACGATGCTGTATGGCTACGGCGGCTTTAACATTTCCATTACGCCGGCATTCAACGTCAACTACATCCCATGGCTGGAGCAGGGGTGCGTTATCGCCATCGCGAATCTGCGAGGCGGCGGCGAGTATGGGGAGGAGTGGCACAAGGCCGGGATGCGCCTGAACAAGCAGAACGTCTTTAATGATGCGATCGCCTGTGCCGAGTGGCTGGTCACGAATGACGTCACGAAGCCGAACATTCTCGCCTTGAATGGTCGCTCCAACGGTGGTCTGCTGGTTGGTGCGGTGATCAATCAGCGTCCGGAGCTCTTTCGCGTAGCACTCCCGGAAGTTGGTGTGATGGACATGCTTCGGTTCCACCGATTCACGATCGGTTGGAACTGGCAGGCCGACTATGGAGAGATCAGCAAGCCGGATGAGTTTCGCGCTCTGCATGCGTACTCGCCGTATCATAACCTTCGCTCCGGTGTTGAGTATCCGTCAACAATGGTGATGACGGCGGACCATGATGATCGCGTAGTTCCGGCGCACAGCTATAAGTATGCAGCAATGCTGCAGCATGTGTATCAAGGATCGCGTCCAATGCTTCTGCGCGTCAAGCTCCGCTCGGGACATGGCGACGTCAACCGTCGTAAACTCCTTGAAGGCGTTGCCGACAAGTACAGCTTCATGTGGAGTGAGATGGGATTCACTCCAAGCCTTTCGAAATAGATCTCACAACAAAGGAGCCCCCTGACATGGATCGACGTTCCTTTATCGCCACAACTGTTGGTGCAGCAGCGCTTGTCATCCCTGCAAAAGCAGACATCTTCCCCGCGGAACCAGACGTCATCCCTGCGCAGGCCGATGCGCCCCTTGTCATCTCCACATGGGATCATGGCATGGCAGCGAACGCTGCCGCGCTAGCCGCACTCGCATCAGGAGGTAGCGTTGTCGACGCCGTGGAACGGGGCGTCATGGTCACCGAAGCAGATCCGACGAATCTTAGTGTGGGACTGTCGGGACTTCCTGACCGCGATGGCATCGTGACACTGGACGCGTGTATCATGTCAGGTGACGGACGCGCCGGCTCGGCGTGCTTCCTGCAAGGCATTGCACATCCGATCTCACTTGCCCGCATGGTGATGGAAAAGACGCCGCACGTGATGCTCGTTGGTGCGGGCGCCGAACGCTTCGCCCGTGAGAACGGCATCACACAAAAGCCGAACCAGCTTTCTGCCGAGGCAAAGAAGGCTTGGGAGCAGTGGCTGACGGAGAAGAAGTA
>DNLG01000033.1:48371-48711 GCA_003488525.1 Bacteroidota bacterium
TCACCGATCATCGGTGCCGGGCTCTTTGTCGATGATGAGGTAGGGGGCGCAACCTGCACCGGACTCGGCGAGTCAGTCATCCGCACCAGCGCTTCAACCATCGCCGTCGAACGCATGCGCTACGGCGCCACCCCACAGGAAGCCTGCGAAGAAGCCATCAAACGTATCGTCAAGAAACACGACAACTGGAAGGAGTTCCAGGTCGGCATCCTTGCCATCGATAAGCAGGGACGTTATGGTGCCTTTGCCCTGCACAAGGGCTTTACCTATGCGCTGAATAAGGAGCTGAAGACAGCGGAAGCGTACGGATGATGAGGGAAGTACTGAAGTACTGAAGTAC
>DNLG01000080.1 GCA_003488525.1 Bacteroidota bacterium
GCTTCGTTCAGATTGATGAGGCGCAGACCCTGCGGTCTGTGGCATACTTCTCGGACTCCGGTCTCGTTATTGCCGGTGGCTGGGGGGCGGTGTACCGAAGTGATGATCACTTTCGTACCTGGGAACGCGTGGTTGTGGATGAGAACGATGACATTACCTGTGTGCGACATCTGGACGCACGAATCTTGTTATGTACAGGCATCAGCGGAGCGGTGCATCGCAGTAGCGATGCAGGACGAACATGGACCAAAGTTCATACCTCAACCGCTCCGCTTCATGCCGTTTCCACTGCCCCCCAGGGCAGGGCAATGGCCGTTGGCGGGAAGGGTAGTACAATTATCACTGCAGATTCAGGGCGTACGTGGTTGCCGACAACCGGTCAGGCACCCGACACCGTCACTCTGCTTGCCGTTGCGTGGGTTGACGACTCAACATGGATGATCGGCGGTGACACGACCTACTTTGCACGTTCATCGGATGATGGTGGAACATGGGAAACCAAAGTGCCGGCTCAGAGCTTGATCGACGAACGGTATAACGTGCGCACCATCAGATTCACATCCAATGGAATTGGGGTCGCGATTGTATACAACATGTTCCGGCCCTTTGGTCGATTCTGCATTACCGTCGATGGAGGAAAGAAATGGCGTGAGGGAATCAATGGTGTAATCCTAAACACCGATGTGATGACCATGGAAGACCTAGCCTTCTTCCCCAAATCTGATACGGGTGTTATCTCCGGTGTGTTTGACCGCGTTTCGACGATGCAGATAACGACTGATCCGATCGCACCGAGGTTTTCTCGACGAGTTCGCGTGGCAGGGGATCAATCGCCGAAGCCGGTGTTCTACGCTGGAACCAAGCAGGGAACATACATCAAGACGGAGAACCGCGGCGGCCTTCTGGTGGTGTCCGAGCACGATGCCGATGGCAAGGAGCTACGAACATGGGCCGCTAAGGACAGCACTGTACGCTGGATAGGAAGCTTGGAGGCTGGCTGGACCACGAACACAGGTTGGGAATACTCCAGGGCAGAAGCTCATGGAGGCGGTCGAATGGTGATCTTTGCCGACAGCATTAAAGATCAGCACACGGACACTAGCCAGATTTTCGGATATACATTCGTTACCACAAACGGCGGCATAACCTGGCAGACAAACCCCGGCCCAATTGCCAGAACCGTGCTGAATTCGGCATGGCAATCAGCCTCGAAAGCTGCCGTTGAGTTATGGTTCCGCAAGTACCTTGCGATAACGACAGACTCAGCAAGGACTTGGCAACAAGCGCCATATCCGCCCGTGTACAGAGATTTTAAGCTAGTTGGTGTGACCCGTGACAGTTCTGCGTACCTCGCACTGGGAACGCGCGATGATGACAGCACAAGAGAGCTCGTTCGATCCACGGACGGCATAACTTGGGATGTGCTGCTTACAAAAGTGCCAGCCGGCCGTCATGTCGTTAAAGACGGATCACTTGTGTGTATTCTCGGGGCGCAACGCAACCATTCTATCGTGCTACCCGATGATGCATCCTCGGCTTTGCTGCTTGACATGGGTCCGAGCGATGGAAGTGATTCGGATCCGCAGGGATTCTCATGCTTCGTTGAGAATGCGCTTGTAAGTATCCGTGGCCTTACAGACGTGCATGTTTCTCGCGACACCGGTCGCACGTTCAGCAGCCGTCTGCAGGACCGATTCCTTCAGCACATGGCTGCAGTGCGTAGCGGAGTTAATGACAACGTTTTCTCTGCAGGGAACTACGTCTACATCGCAAACTCCCGAGGCGACTTCTACAACGGACCCATCGATTCGGTGACCACCGGAGTTGAAGAGCAGGCAGACGTGTTCTCTTATCCGCCCTATCCTAATCCGTTCTCCGTAAGCACAACAATCGCCGTTACGTGGTTCTGGACCGTGTCCCCGCAAACGCTCACGCTGAAGGTATACAATCAGCTTGGCGAGGAGGTTCGTGATCTCACCTCGCAACTTCATTCCCGTGTCCGGTCGTACTCCTCATCTGCGGTGATGGATGCAGCCGACCTCTCAAACGGAATCTATTACGTTGTCTGCCGGGGCCCCAACGGGACGTCTACCCAGACTGTTGTGCTTTCGCGATGACTATCCTGCACTCTGTAACCTCAAACCTCGAACCCCAAACCCCGCACCTGACTTATCTTCGCCCCATGTCGATTCTTACTGCCGTCATTCTCGGCATTGTTCAGGGGCTGAGCGAGTTTCTGCCGATTTCCAGTACGGCGCATCTTACTATCGCAGCATCCGTCATGGGGGTGATCGACCCGTCGCATCCAGAGCGGTGGACGTCGTTCATGGCCACCATTCAGCTGGGCACGCTGGCAGCTGTGCTTCTGTACTTCCGCACCGACATTATGCGCTCGGTAACGGGGTGGGTATCTGAAAACATTGGCCGCGGCCGCAGGCCACTGCGCGAGCAGGGGGCTGATGCACGCCTGGCATGGTTCGTTATCGTTGGCACGGTACCGATCGTCGTGATCGGTCTGGCGTTTAAGGATGTGATCGAAGGAGCACTGACAAAGGATCTGCACGTGATCGCCGGTGCCTTGATCGGTGTTGGGCTGCTCCTCTGGCTTGCCGAGCGGCGGGCCTCATTCACCCGGTCGACGTCTGACCTGACAATGACCGATGCGGTGGTGATCGGTGCCGCACAGTGCCTGGCCCTTGTGCCTGGGTCGTCGCGCAGCGGCTCGACGATGATGGCGGCCATGTTCCGTGGAATGACGCGTGAGCACGCCGCACGGTTTTCGTTTCTGCTCTCCATCCCGTCAGTTCTCGCTGCCGGTCTGCTCCAGTTCTCTCGCGAGGTGGGTAATGTCTCCGACGCCGCAAGCGGGGCAGCGCTTGCCGTTGCCACCATTGCGGCCTTTGTGAGCGGGTACTGGAGCATTGATACCCTTCTGAAGTTTCTTCGTACGCGCACCATGGCCGTCTTTGTGATCTATCGCGTAGCGCTCGGGCTGATCATCCTCCTTGCCGGCTGCCAGCCGAAACAGCAGCCCCCTGTCGAGAGTATTCGACAGATCACGCCGCCGGCCGAAACACTCAGCGTTCCGTCAGTCGATTCTCTATCGAGCGCGGTGGCTACCGATACCGTGGACGTTGTGACGTCCAAGGGGACAATCACGATCGAGTTGTACGGTCGGGATGCACCCAAAACGGTTGCCAACTTCCTGACTCTTGTGGAGCGGAAGTACTATGACGGTACGCTTATTCATCGCGTGGCGCGGGACTTCGTGGTTCAGATGGGCGATCCTACCACGCGCGACCGAAAGGCCCGGAGCGAGTGGGGAAGAGGGGGCGAAACGGCCACCGGAGAGCCACTTCTGGATGAGTTAAACGAATCGGCTCCTTCGGCCCGACGCGGGTACCGCCCGGGCATCGTTGCCATGGCCAGAAAGTCGGCTCCCAACACGGGAACCAGTCAATTCTTCATTTGCCTCGAAAAAGCTTCGGCACTTCCGTATCAATACACGATTTTTGGCAGCGTCATTAGTGGAATGGAAGTCGTAATGAAGATCGGAAACGTCGACGTTGACCCCGGCCCCCTGGGCGACACCGACGGCACGCCGAAGAGTCCGATCGTCATCAAGAATCTCCGACCGCACGTGAGTGGCAAGAAGTAACACCGAATCATCATTTCTCATGGAGAATCAAACCATGCGCATCACCTCGCTGATCGTCGCGCTTTTCAGTTCATTGCTCGTCATGAGCTGCTCGATGGACGCACAACCAAACACCCCCGCAAAACCAGGAGACGGACCTATGTATACCATTGAAGTCACGCAAGGAAACACCAATCTCGGCAAGATCGTACTACGTCTCTGGCCGGATATTGCGCCGAAACATGTGGCATTCTTTGATGCCCGCGTTGCCGAAGGCTTCTATGATGGCACGGCATTCCACCGCTGTATTGCCAACTTCATGATCCAAGGGGGCGATCCAAACAGCAAGAACGGCCCGCGCAATTCGTGGGGCTCCGGTGGCCACAAGGAAAAGGTACCGGCTGAGTTTTCGAAGATCGCGCATGAGCGCGGAACTCTTTCGGCTGCACGTACCGCAGATCCAAACAGCTTCAGTGGTCAATTCTTCATCTGTGTAGCCCCTTCCCCATGGCTGGACGGACAGTACACCTGTTTCGGTGAGGTTGTCAGTGGGATGGAAGTTGCCGACGCGATCGTTGCCGCACCTCAGGATGCCGGTAATAATCCGCTGGAAAAGATCTCGATGAAGATCACGAAGAACAAGTAAGTCGGGCTCTCCTTTGCTGGCGATGGTACGAATGTCATTCCTGGTGGCGATGCTCTGCATCGCCACATGTATGTTGGCCGGTACGCGCCTGCCAGCCGACTCGGTGTTCCGTGCCGAGTCGCTGGGTAGCGGTGTGAACAGTGCGTACGATGATCTCAAGCCGGTGATATCACCGGATGGACGCACACTGTTCATTTGCCGCAAGGGCTCGCCAGACAACATTGGTGGCGGGGGTGAAGACATCTGGGTGAGCGAATTGCAGGACGACGGCACCTGGGGCGAGGCGTTGAACATCGGTGGCGTATTGAACAACCGTGGCAATAACAGCGTGTGCTCGATATCGCCCGATGGGAAAAGCATGCTGCTGCTTGACTCATACTCGGACCCCTCCATCAAGCTCAGGAGCGTGGCGCTTTCCAAGCGCACATCCAGTGGCTGGTCGTTACCGAAGCCCCTGGAGATTGCCGACTACTCCAACGAAAGCAAGTACGCGGAGTTCTGTCTCTCGAATGACGGAGAGGCGCTTATCATGGCCATACAGCGCTCAGACACGCGTGGCAATCGCGATCTGTACGTGAGCCTGCGTCGGCGTGACGGTTCGTATGCGCCGCCGATGAATCTCGGATCGGTCATCAATTCGGCGGGTCAGGAAGCCACACCGTTTCTGGCATCTGATGATGCCTCTCTGTACTTCGCTACCGATGGACGAGAGGGCTACGGGGCTTTCGACGTCTATGTGTCGCGTCGACTTGATTCGACGTGGACGAACTGGTCAGAACCGGTCAATCTTGGGCCGACGATCAATACGGCTGACTGGGACCTCTCGTACACGATCCCTGCCGACGGCAGGTATGCGTACTTCGTGTCGTATGTCGATACACTCAGTGGGGATATCTTCCGTGTCCGGCTTCCGGAGAAGGTACGCCCACGTCCGGTGGTGCTGTTATCAGGTAGAGTGCTGAACAAAAAGACGAAGGGTCCCGTTGCCGCCGACATCATCTACGTGAACCTATCCACCGGCACAGAAGTTGGCCGGTCGCGGTCGGCAGACCTTTCGGGAGAATATGTGATCACTCTGCCGGCGGGAATCTCCTACGGCCTGCGTGCCGAGGCAAAGGACTTCGGGGCCATTAGTGAAAACATTGATCTGACGGCCGACACGGCCTACGCCGAGCGTCAGCGCGACCTTGAACTCGTTCCGCTCGAAAAGGGCGTCGTGATCGAACTCAAGAACATCTTTTTCGACCGTAAGCTGGCAACGCTAAAGGCAGAGTCGACCACAGAGCTTCAGCAGCTGGTGAACCTGATGAAGGATAACCCGACGATGAAGATCGAGGTCAGTGGTCACACCGATGCGATGGGGAGGGATTCTGATAATCAGCAGCTTTCCGACGATCGGGCTCGTGCCGTCAAGGACTACGTTGTGATGGT
>DNLG01000163.1:0-2613 GCA_003488525.1 Bacteroidota bacterium
CTGACACAATTCTCGCACGGAGCCGGATGCGGATGTAAGATCGCGCCGGCGGTATTGGATGGGATACTGCAGACGTCGCTGGAGATGCCGAAGGATGCGCGACTGATCGTCGGCAATGCGTCGAAGGATGACGCGGCGGTGTACGACCTCGGTGACGGTACGGGCATCGTCAGCACAACGGATTTCTTCATGCCGATCGTGGATGATCCGGTGGACTTCGGGCGCATCGCCAGTGTGAATGCCATCAGCGATGTCTATGCCATGGGTGGACGTCCGATGATGGCGATCGCTATCCTCGGGTGGCCGATCAATACTGTTCCGGTGGAAGCAGCGCAGCTTGTTCTTGAAGGGGCACGCATGGCCTGTATGGATGCGGGCATTCCACTTGCGGGCGGTCATTCCATCGACAGTCCGGAACCGATCTTCGGATTGGCCGTTACGGGCAGGGTGGACCTGAAGCATCTCAAGACGAATACCGGTGCTCGCGAAGGCGATGTACTGTTTCTCACCAAGCCCCTTGGCATCGGCATTCTGACCACTGCACAGAAGAAGGGGATCCTTAGGCCGGAACATTCCACGATGGCCCGCGATGTGATGTGCGTGCTCAATCGCGCAGGGGAGACCTTTGGCACGCTGCCGTATGTCCGAGCAATGACAGACGTCACAGGCTTCGGCCTGCTCGGACATCTTCTCGAGCTGTGTGAAGGGGCGAACCTATCGGCGGAGATCAATGTCGATGCCGTACCGCTCATCGACCGTGCCGTGCTGCACGACTACCTGGCGCAGAAGTCCTTTCCGGGTGGCACAACGCGCAACTTCGCATCGTATGGACATCATGTCTCGGAGCTGAGCGAGACGCAGAAATACATTCTCTGTGATCCGCAGACCAGTGGCGGGCTTCTCGTGTCGGTCGATCCGGCTCATACCGATGAGTTTGTCTCACTGGCTCAGACGATGGGACTTGGACGTCTTCACGCCATCGGACGCATTGTGTCCAATGGCGGCAAGCGCATTACGGTGCGATAAGCCCCCTTACGAGGATCAGTCTTCCCAGTCGGCGATGAAGACGTTCGTGTCGCGTGTGCCGTTGTTGTTGCGGTTGCTCGACCACACAAGCTTTGTTCCGTCAGGCGAGAACATCGGGAAGGCATTGAACATGCTCTCCGTGGTGATCTGCTCCAGTCCCGTGCCATCCTCGTTGATCATGTACACGTGGAAGTCGTATCCGCGCTTCGATGCGTGATTGGATGAGAACAGGATCTTCTTCCCCTTCGGATGGTAGTACGGGGCCCAGTTGGCCTTGCCGAGGTTGGTGATCTGCTTCATGTCTGTCCCATCGACGTTGCACGTGAAGATCTCCATCTCGGTTGGGGCAACCAATCCCTGCGCCAACAGCTCCTTGTATTCGCGCGCGGCGCTATCGGTCTTCGGGCGCGATGCGCGGAATACCAGCTTCTTGCCATCAGGTGAGAAAAAGGCACCACCGTCATAGCCCAGAGCGCTGGTTACCTGACGCTGATCCGTGCCGTCGATGTTCATAGTCCAGAGCTCAAGGTCGCCAGTGCGATCAGAAGTGAACACGATCTTGTCACCCTTGGGAGAGACCGTCCCTTCGGCATCGTAGCCCGGCGTATTCGTAAGCTTCTTTACGATAGAGCCCTTCTCATCGGCCACGTAGATGTCATACGTAGGCAGCACCTGCCAGAGATACTTACGGTCGGCACGGGGAGCTGGCATGGGCGGGCATTCCTGACCTGCCTCGTGCGTACTGCCGTAAAGAATGTGCTTGTTGTCGGGCATGTAATACGAACACGTGGTTCGCCCCTTCCCTGTGCTGATAAGAGGCGGACGGTACGATGAATCGCCAGCGGCGGAGATCGTCAGCGCATGGATCTGGTCGCACTGGTGACCCCAGCCGGCGTAGTTGCTCTGAAATGCCAGCTTTGTACCATCCGGACTGAAATACGCCTCGGCATTGTCGCCGCCAAACGTCAGCTGCCGGATGTTCTTGAGATGGGGCTCGGTGGCCTGCGTTGAAACGCTGAGAGCTGCAAGCGCCAGTGCTATGCCCATGCAGTGTGTAATGGTTACGCTAAACATGGGCCGAAGCTACGACATCTCCGTATTTTTGTGCCCTATGTCACACAGTGATTCGACTAAGCGCGGCTTCGACGTCCTGCGCGATCCGCGCCTGAACAAGGGCACCGCCTTTACCCGCCGAGAACGTCAGGAGTTGGGAATTGTCGGCCTGCTACCGGACATTGTCTCCTCGATGGAAATGCAGATGCAGCGCATCGAGGGGCATGTCGACTCGTTGACGACCGACCTCGACAAGTACATCTATCTGAGCGATCTGCAGGAGCGAAATGAATCGCTCTTCTATGCGATGCTGCAGAAGGACCCGGTCAAGTACATGCCCATAGTGTACACGCCGACCGTGGGCTTGGCATGTCAGACCTTTGGAAGGATCTACCGCCGGCCCAAGGGCATGTTCATCAGCGTTCGCCACCGCGGCATGATGGCTGAGGTTCTGCGCAACTGGCCGGAGAAGGATGTCCGCTGGATCTGCGTCACCGACGGTGAGCGCATCCTGGGACTGGGCGATCTTGGCGC
>DNLG01000163.1:2861-9581 GCA_003488525.1 Bacteroidota bacterium
GCGTTGCTCGAAGATCCTTTCTATATCGGCATCCGCCAGCGTCGACTGCAGGGTCAGGAGTATGATGATCTTATCGAAGAATTCGTCACGGCCGTACAGGAGGTCTTCCCCAAGTGTGCTATCCAGTGGGAAGACTTCGCCAACCCTAATGCAAGCCCCATCCTTGAGCGATACCGCCATCGCATCTCATCGTTTAACGACGACATCCAGGGCACGGCAGCCGTTGGCGTGGCCGGTGTGATTGCCGCCACCCGCATGAAGGGTGAGCGTCTGAAGGATCAGACCTACATGTTCCTCGGCGCCGGCTCGGCCGGTATCGGGATTGCCGAGCTACTCTGGCGTCTGATGATCGATGAAGGGTGCACTGAAGAAGAAGCGCGTGCAAAGATCTGGCTGCTCGACAGTAAGGGGCTGATCGTTGCCTCGCGTCCGGATGTCGAGGGCACGCAGAAAGCCCCCTACGCTCATGACCATGCCGATGCTGCTACGCTTATTGAAGCCGTGCGTGCGGTGTGTCCAACGGTGCTCATCGGCACGAGCACCATTGCCAGGGCATTCACGCAGGATGTGATCCAGCACATGGCCTCGTACTGTGAGCGTCCGATCATCTTCCCGTTTTCAAACCCTACGTCGAAGAGCGAATGCACGGCCGAAGAGGCCTACACCTGGACCAATGGCAAGGCGATCTTCGCCAGCGGAAGCCCCTTCAAGCCGGTCGAGATCAACGGCAAAACGATCCACCCGGGTCAGGGCAACAACGTCTACATCTTCCCCGGCGTCGGCCTTGCCGCCTATGCCGTCGATGCTACCAACATTCCATACAAGACCTTTGGCGTTGCTGCCCGGGCGCTTGCCGGAATGGTATCACAGGATCAGTTCGACAAGGGGCTAATCTATCCGCCAATGTCAGATATTCAGAAGGCCGCCAAGGTTGTGGCCGTTGCCTGCGCTGAGTACCTGTTCGACGATGGACATGCCGGTATTGCGCGTCCGGATGATGTAACGGCGCTTGTCGAGAGCCACATGTGGAGGCCGGCGTACTAGCGTGCAGACAAAGCTCGATATCGCCCGTAACTGGTTGCCGCGTTATACCGGTACGGATGTCGATGCGTTTGGAGATTACATTCTGCTGACGAACTTCAGGGGCTACGTTGATGCGTTCGCCGAGAAGTTCAATGTTGAGATCAAGGGGCTGGATCGACCAATGCAGACGGCCACACAGGGCAATCTGACGATCATCAATTACGGTATTGGTTCACCCAATGCTGCTCTGATCATGGATCTGCTGGTGGCACGCATGCCAAAGGGCGTGTTGTTCCTCGGTAAATGCGGTGGCTTGCGGGCTTCGACCGAGATCGGTCACTTTGTGCTGCCAATCGCTGCGATTCGCGGCGATGGAACGAGCAACGATTATTTCCCACCGGAGGTCCCGGCCCTGCCGTCGTTCAAGCTCCATAAGTTCGTCTCCGATAAGGTCCTCATGTTCGGTCAGGAGTATCGCACCGGAGTGGTGTACACCACGAACAGGCGCGTGTGGGAGTGGGACGAGTCGTTCCGACGTCGTCTGCAGGACCTGAGCTGTCTGGCCATCGACATGGAAACGGCAACGATCTTCATCGTGGGTCATAAAAACGGTATCCCTCGCGGAGCGCTACTTCTGGTCAGCGATGTACCGGTCGTCCCCGAAGGCGTCAAGACCGAAGAAAGCGACAAGCGTGTCACCCACGAATTCGCAGATCTGCATCTGAACATCGGTATCGAGGCCATGCGCGAGATCGGTATCAAGGGCGAAGAGATCAAACATCTTCGGTATGACTAGCACACACTCATCCTGCAGGGGGCTTGTCGTATGCTGCGCCCTCGTGCTGTTGGCCCTGCCATTGCTGCATGCCCAAAGCCCCCTTCGGAGTGGACCTATGGTAGGCCATGTAGACATGCGCAGTGCGTCGATCTTCGTGCAGACGCTCAAACCGTCACAGGTAACGATCCGATACACTGATTCTACATCCGGCAAGACCTATTCGACACCCGTGCATCGTTCTACGGATGATCAGGGTAACTGCCTGACGTTTCATCTGGACAGCGTTGAACCGGGTAGAACCTATCGCTACAGCGTTGTTGTGGATGGTTCTGAAGTGCGCCTGGCGTTCCCAACAGTGTTCCGCTCTCGTCCGATCTGGAAGTACCGTGGCAAGACCATACCGAACGTTACGATCGCACTTGGCAGCTGCCACTATGTGAACGAGCTCGGATATGAGCGTCTGGATTCCTCGGGCGCTGAAAAGGGCTACGGAACGCCAACCGAGATCTTCTCCTCGATCCTTGCTCGACGTCCGGACGCAATGCTATGGCTGGGTGACAACGTGTACATGCGCGAGCCGGACTGGGGATCGCGTGGAGGCATGTTAAAGCGATACTCCCACACACGCGCTCATGATGGGTCGCGGGCGATGTTTGCCTCCGTGCCGAATTACGCCACATGGGATGATCATGACTACGGCCCGAACGACTCTGACCGCAGCTGGTGGATGAAGAATACGGCATTGGAAGTGTTCAAGCTCTTCTGGCCAAACCCTTCATACGGTCTCAAGGGTCAGGAAGGTATCTGTACCAGCATGGAGATCGGCGATGTGCAGGTGTTTATGCTCGATGACCGGTGGTTTCGCAATGCTAACGACCGCATCGATCAGCAGCGTCGGATCCTTGGTGATGCCCAGCTTCAGTGGCTCATTGACGGACTGGCCGCCAGCCGTGCCACGTTCAAGGTCGTTGCCGTCGGCTCGCAGGTGCTGAGCGACAACAAGAAGCGCGAGGGATTCGAACGCTCGAGCTTTGAGCGCGACGAGATGATCCAGGCGATCACGAAAAACAAGATTACGGGCGTGGTCTTCGCCTCAGGCGATGTGCACTTTGCCGAACTGTCTAAGCTTGACCGAGAGGGGACGTATCCGCTGTACGAGCTGACCTCATCGCCCCTTTCCGCTGGATTGAACACCAGTCAGACCTACCGAATGAACACCTTCAACGTGCCCGGAACCGAGTACGTCGGGCACAACTTCGGCCTCATTTCCGTGGAAGGGGCTCGCGGAGCCCGCACATTGACGCTTCGGATCGTCGATGCCAGCGGTAAGGACGTTTGGCAACAGACAGTTAGCGAGAAAGACCTGCGCTGATAGGGGCTCCGTTTTCCCGCAAAACACCTTGAAAATTCAAAGTCAGACTTTCAATTTTCAAGGTGTTTTCCCGGACGATGAGTTTTGTTGTCCTACGCCTCATCACATTGAGGTGGTAATTTTGCGCCGTGACACTCCTTGAGCTGATTGCCAAAACAGAGTTCGCGGTGCGGCCGATCATCGCCTACATTCCACCATCGCTTACGGTGCGGCTGTTCACGGCCGGACGTAACGCCTATCTGCCGCTCTTTGCCCATGTCGTGCCTACGAGATCGTATGAGCCCCCTGAAGAGCTTGGCGTGACGGCATGGGGCTTGCGTTTCCGTCTCCCGATCTGGAATGCCGCCGGGATGTTCAAGAGCGGAGCCGGCTATGCGATGGTTGCCCGTGAGGGAGCCGGCGCGTTTGTCGCCGGAACGTCAACTTCACGTCCACGCAACGGAAACATTCGCGACCGTATCAAGTGGCCATCGACGCAGTATCCGTTCTCTCACTCGGCCGCCAACTGGATGGGGCTACCCAATGCAGGACATGTTGCCGTAGCCGCCAAGCTGGCGCTCGAAAAGCACGTCGCCGGCTGTCCGATGGGCATCAGTGTCAGTGCGGAGCCTGGACTCGATGACCGCCTGGCCGTGTCTGAACTGGTTGAAGGGATGCGTCGCTTTGATGACGCCGGTGTTGACTACATCGAACTCAACGAAAGCTGTCCGAACGTCGAGGGGCATGCCCGGCATGCTGGACTCGATCCTGCGCTACTCACCAGACTTGATGCGGTTGCGACGGAGTTCCTCACCAAGCGTCGACGTAAACTCCCGGTCGTGGTCAAGCTCTCAACCGACACAGCGCATGAGCAGATCCCGGCGCTTGTGCACGCTCTTGTAGAACGTGGCTTCGACGGCATGATCCTGGGCAACACCTCGACACGCTATGACGCGCTACGGACGCGTGTTCATGAAAAGGACCGCGCCATGTTCGACTACTTCACCAAGCGCTACGGCGGTGGAGTGAGCGGCGCTCTGCTGACGGCCTCATCACTGGAGTCGTGCCGCGTTGCCACCGGTGCGGTGCGCGACATCGCCCCTTCCCATGAGTTCCATGTGATTCGCTGCGGAGGCGTGATGACTCTGCAGGATATCGAAGAGTCTCGCCGGATCGGCGTGTTGCTTAACCAGTGGTATGTGGGCTACTTCGAAATGTTCGCCCGCCATGGACACGGTCTTTACCGCGTGCTGTCCGAGCGCATGCGCCCGAGCTCCGTACTGACGCTGTCGTAAAACGAGCGCAGACTCTGCGGTGTGGTCCCGTGTGAGCGGAGCTGTTGCTCAAACTCTTCTACGGTGTAGCCCGAGGCCTTGATGATCGAATCAATGTGCCGGGCAGCCGTTGCCGAATCAACGCCGGTCTGACGTTCGACGAGGACGCGCGCATAGGTTGTGACAAGACGCTGACCGTCCTGCTCAAGGTTGTCGCACGAGGTGTTCAGCAGGGCGATGCCGAAAAGGCCAAGCCACAGCGCATACGGTCGATAGCAATTCATGCACTCTCCATGTCGTATTCATTGATGATCATCACGAGTTCGTTCAGCATCATTGCCGTGGCGCCCCACAACGGGATTGTCGGATGCACGTTCCAATGCGGCACGTCCACCGGCACCCCCTGGATAATGTCATTGCGCAGCAGAACGTTCCTTGGGTCGCGGAACACCGACATCGGAACGACCAGGACTTCGGAGACCTCTTCGGTGTTGATCTGCCAGGTAGGGGGCTCGGACACGACGGCCACAACCGGCGTCACCGCGCTGTGCGATGGCGGTATGTAGAGCGGTGAGAGCTGCCCTAGAACGTGCACCCTGTCAGAGGTCAGTCCGATCTCCTCGTGGGCCTCTCGAAGAGCCGTCATCACGGCATCTTCTCCCTCGTCAGAACGTCCACCGGGGAATGAGATCTGTCCGCGATGATTACGTAACCCCTCGCTGCGAACCGTCAGCACTGTTGAGATGCCGCCGTTCCGGTCGAATACCATGGGCATGAGCACAGCGCTGTTGCGTGCATCGGCAGGTGCCGGCTGCAGACGTGATCGACGGTCGGGTATGTCCGGCACAAAGCGCTCGTGGGCAGCCGTTGCGGGCAGGGGGCGCTGCAGTCGCGCGATGATCCATTCGTCCAGCGTCATCGTGCAAATCTCGCCACTTTCCCGATGGCATGCGGTGTAATTTGCATGTATGAAGAAGCTGTCGTCGCTGCTTTCCGCACTCTCGACATCCGCCTTACTGACTCCGCTTTCACATGGGGCCGATGTTGATGTTGTTGACGTATCAACAGACTCGCGCCTCATCCAGCCCGGTATGATCTTCGTTGCCATTGTCGGCACGAACTTCGACGGACATGCCGCCATCGGCGATGCCATCGCGCGTGGAGCTTCGGCCATCGTTGTCGAGCAGGAACCACAAAGCCCCCTGCCGCTTCCGGTCATCTGCGTCAGCGATTCACGACGGGCTTTTGCCGAGCTCGTGCAGGTCCTGTTCGATCGTCCGAGTGAGCCCCTTGCCATGTACGGCGTTACGGGTACGAACGGGAAAACGACCTGCGCGACATTACTCGAGCGGATCCTTACGCTTGAAGGTCGCTCTGTGGGGTTCATCGGAACGACGGGTAACCGGTTTGCCGGAGCTGAACATCCAACGGAGTATTCCACGCCGCACGCGCGTCAGCTTGCAGAACTGTTCCTAACGATGCGCAGTAGTGGAGTGGACGCTGTCTGCATGGAAGTGAGTTCGCATGCGCTGTCGCAGCACCGCGTGCTCGGTATCGATTATCGAGGAGCGATCTTCACAAATCTCACGCGCGACCACCTCGATTACCACGGTACCATGCAGGAATACGCGCGCTGCAAGAAACTTCTCTTTGATGGCCTATCGACCAATGCAACGGCGGTGTTGTGGGGTGATTCTGAGTGGACGCCGTATATGAAGCGAGGTTGCTCGGCTCGGCACGTCATCACCGTTGGGCAGGGGGCTGATAATCACGTCAGGGTCACGGATGTTGCGCTCACTCTCACAGGAACAACATTCACCCTCGAACGGCTGCGCAGCGACATACCGAATGTGCCCGAGCGCTGCGTGATCCATTCCAGGCTGCTTGGCGAATTCAACGTGGCCAACTGCGCCCTGGTTGCCGTGCTGTGCATGGTCGACGGAATACCCCCTGAGCGGGTTGTGGCGCACATGAATGAGGTGGTCGGACCGAAGGGACGTATGGAAGTCCATGTTGTGCCCGGTGGCCCGACGGCCATTGTCGACTACGCCCACACCCCTGATGCTCTCGAGAGCGTCCTGCGCGTCATCCGCTCGCTCGGCGGTGATGGCGGCAAGGTCCACGTCGTCTTTGGCTGCGGTGGAAACCGAGATCGCGGCAAACGATCAGAGATGGGGCGTATCGCCTCCGAACTGGCCGATCACGTGGTGATCACCAATGATAATCCTAGCACCGAATCGCCCTCGGACATCATCGCGCATATAATGGGTGGCATCGATGGTCCCCACCGACAT
>DNLG01000060.1:0-4980 GCA_003488525.1 Bacteroidota bacterium
AATCGGTCATCCGTAATCGGTCATTCGTCATTGTATCGGGCGTATTTTCGGAGATTCATGTTTCTTCGGAACCAATCACCATGCGCTCCATGACACGACTGATTACCGCAGTGATGCTGATCATTGCCTCTGCCACGGCCTCTATGGCTCAGCCGGGTGACACGATCCTTGTGAAAACGCTGACGTTCAAGGACACCACGAAGCGTTCCGGGACGTGGCTCTTTCCGCCCCCTGGCCGCTATGAGAAGGTGGTCATGCTCTACACGTTGAAGTGTGATCCGGCAACGACGCAGGACCGGTTTGACTGCGGTGAGTGGGATTACCTAACCTATACCATGCTGCGTGATTCAACGGGTGAGTTCGACTCAACGCGTATGATGCAGCCGAACTTTCGGGTGAAGGGGGCATCTCCTGATTCGTTCTCGTATTCATCGACGGTGATCACACCTCGACTTCGATACCAGGCCACGACAGCTACCCGCAAGGGTGGCCTCATCGGGCAGCTCAAGAAGATCGGAACGGGCGGGTTCGATCTTCCGGAGATCATGAAGAAGACCGGAGGACGCGGGCGTTTCATCTGGACAGCCTCGGAACTGAAGACGGCCGGACTGAGCGCCGGGCAGATCCACGGCATGGTGATCAACACACGAACACAGGGGAATGTGACCATGCTGACCATTCGCATGCGTCACGTCACCAATCCGGTCGGCGGGGCCAATGTTGAACGGTTTCTTCAGAACCTCACCGACTTTAAGACCGTTGTTCGCCGAAACGTGAACCTTGAGAGTAGTGCAACGCACGTCCCGTTTTCATCGACGTTTACATGGGATGGTACCTCGGACATCGCAGTCGACTTCTCGTGCTCCGGTGCCAGTGAGGATGTCAGCCTCAATGGGGGGCCTGCTCCGAACAGAGGCACGGTAGTCGACCCGACACGATATGCTTTCAAGTTCACAGCCGGTGATATGATATCGGTTCCGAAAGAGATCGGCAAGGATCTGTCCGACGAGGTTACCATCTCCTTCTGGTCATGGGGCGACACGGCCAAACTCCCGCGTGCACATAACACGGTCGAAGCATATGATGCTGAAGGACGACGCGTACTGAATGTTCACCTTCCGTGGGACAATCAGGTGGTCTATTGGGACTGTGGCATTGACCCGAAGACAGGGGCTTTTGACCGCATTGAAAAGGCCGCGCCGGCATCGGCAACGGAGGGTCGATGGAATCACTGGGTGTTCACGAAAACACGCGCCGGCTTCATGCGCATCTACCTGAACGGATCGCTCTTCCATGAGGGTGATAAACGAACACGAAAGATGAATGGCATCACTCGGTTCGTGATCGGCTCCGGTGGATCGGGATCATATGAAGGCCTGATCGATGAGTTCCAGGTCTGGAACGTCGCACTCGATACGAACACCGTGAAGTCGTGGATGCACCGCACCGTAACCGGTGAGCATCCGCAGTACCAGCGTCTCGTTGCCTATTACAATGCCGAACTGGTTCGTAATCAGCGTGTTGCGGCAGACCTTGCTATCAGCGGATACGATGCCAGACTTTTCGGAATGCCGGTTGTTCATCGTCTATCGGGCGATGAGATGGGATATCTGACGCAGGAGAGCGAGATGCGACCTGTCGTCAGCTTCGAAGTTGGAACAGACCTTGAAGTCACCAAGCAAACCGTCAATGTTGATGTTGAACAGGAGCCCCGTTTCACATCACTCGTGCTGTTTGATCGCAAGGTCGAACCACGGGTCTACGCCCTTGATGATCCGGAACACCCAACCCTGGCCACCGACACGCTGCTAGTGCAGGAGGCCGGTGTGCTGCCTATTCTGTCGGAGAATGGTAGCAGGGTCGACTCGCTGATCGTTCCGGCCCAGGCCACCATACGTCGAACCGTGTCGCCGTACTTCAGTCCGATCGTCGACTTCGAGATCGGCCGATACATCACGCCATATGGTATCGGACTGGACCTGGGGCCGCAGGGATTCCGCTGGGAAGTGGACGTGACGGATTTCGCTCCGCTGCTGCGCAACAACGTCACGCTCTCGGCCGGCAACCAGCAGGAGCTTATCGATCTGACGTTTATGTTCATCAAGGGGACACCCCCTCGCGACGTGAAGCAGATCGACCAGGTGGTCTATGAGCGCGGTGCATGGTATCCGGATGTGATCACCAACAAGGCTCTTGCTCCGGTGACGGTTCCTCTGAACCCAGAGGCGAAGATGTTCCGTATCAAGACCATGACGTCGGGACATGAATTCAGCAACGCAACCAACTGCGCCGAATTCTGTCCACGCAATCACTTCCTTTCGCTCGATGGCACGGAACGCTTCACATGGCGTCTATGGAAGGAATGCGGAGACAACCCTGTCTATCCGCAAGGGGGCACGTGGCTGATCGATCGTACGGGCTGGTGTCCGGGCGAGATGGTGGACCTGTATGAGTTCGATGCAACGCCATTCACGCAGGGCAAGAAGCAGCTCACTATCGACTACGGCGTAAAGAAAGAAGCTGCCGAAGAAAACTGGGGTCGCTGGGAAGTCTCCACGCAGCTCATCGGCTATAGTGCTCCGAACTTCGCAACCGACGTGTCCATCGTCGACATCCGTAAGCCAAACTCCTGGGAATATTACAGTCGGATGAACCCCATCTGTGCCAATCCGGAAGTGGTCATCCAGAACACCGGTTCGAAAGACCTCACGGAGTGCACCATCACATTCGGTGCGAAGGGGGCTAAACAGTCAACCTATACGTGGAAGGGCAAGCTCGGATTTCTTGCCAAGGATACGGTCGTGCTGCCAATCCCCGAATGGCCAAAGTCATCCGGAAATCAGACGTTCACGGCAACAGTTAGCACAGCAGGCGACGAGTACGTGAAGAACAACACGCGCTCGAGCTCATTTGTGATGCCCCCTTCCTACTATGGAGATCTGCAGATCGCGCTGCGCACCAACAAGCAGGCGGAAGAGCAATACAGCTGGCGCCTGACCAAGGCTGACGGAACCGTCATCCAGGAAGTTGATCAGCTTGAAAGCGAGAAGCTCTTTACCTACGATCTGAAACTCGATCCGGGATGCTACGAATTCGAACTGGTCAACCGCGCAGGTTACGGACTCGACTTCTGGTTTCTGCGCGATCAGCTCGGAACCGGAAGTCTGCTGCTGAAGTCGGGCGGTAACACGATCAAGACGTTCGAGCCAGACTTCGGCAACAGCGCATGGTTGCAGTTCATCGTGGCCATCAAGCCAACGATCCTGGTCAGCGCCGACACGGTAAAATTCGAAACACCTTCGCCGGCAAAGGTCGAGCGGACGTTCGTTGTGCGTGCTGCCAACGAGGCAGGTCTGCGCGTCGATAGTATCGGGGTGTTCTCCGTGCGGAAACATTTTTCGGTGACCTCAACATCGAAGACACTTCCTGCAACACTCGAACAAGGCGACTCGCTTGTCGTGACGATTGCCTTTGAACGCCCGGATGCCGGCGTTACCTCGGGGTCGGCCCGGGTGTTCTGCAATGATGAGCGCAACACCGCCCGTCAGATCCGCCTGCTTGGCACGGTGGGATCGACCAGTAGCGTGGACGAAGAGCAGGACCTTACGTCGGCCCTCTCGATCGCCGTGATCCCTAATCCGGTGATCGACCGCGGTACGATCAAGCTCGATGTGTTCCGCGATGATCTGCTGCACGGTTCGAGTGTGAGTATCCGCGACATCATGGGCCGTACGGTTGCCGAACTCCACGCGGGCGATCTGCCTCGCGGCGAAGTTGACTTCGATATGCCACGCATTCTTGCACCCGGTACGTACCTCGTTGTCGTGGAATCGGGTCGACTGCGCACGTCGCAGACATTCATCGTCACCCGCTGACCATCATGGGTGCTTCCGGTCTGGGCCGATCGTTGCAGCGGTTTCCGTCAGAACTGTATCATCGTTCTGATGACCCTGACGATCCGCGCTTCGGCAACGTGATCGTGCAGGTATCGGAGATACCGGCCGACTGCCGCCGCGCTGCAGTCATCGTTGGTGTACCGCAGGACATCGGAGTTGAGCGTAATGGTGGACGTGTGGGTGCTGCCCTCGCGCCGCGGGCGATCCGCATTGCCCTGAGCAAGCTCACGCTCGGGACTCTGGCCGATAACGTGGCCAGAGGTGAGTTCGTCATTGCCGATGCAGGAGACATCGACGTAGCGGGTAAGACGCTTGAACAGATCCATGACGAGCAGCATGATATTGTCTCGGCAATCCTCTCGGCAGGACATCTCCCGATCGTCCTTGGAGGTGGTCACGATTGCGCTTGGCCCACGCTACGAGCCTTGGAATCAACGGGCCTTCCCTTCGGCGTCATCAATATCGACGCCCATGCAGACGTTCGCCCCCTCAAGGAAGGACGCGCCCACTCCGGTTCGGCCTTCCATCAACTGCTGTCGATGACCCCATCACACCTGATGGCAGGGGGCTTTGCAGAATTCGGTCTTCAGCCGCACAGCGTAGCGCGTGCACATCTTGATTTCGTCCGCCATCACGGCATGCAGGTCTGGATGCTCGATGAGATCCGCCAGCACGGTGTGCCTGCTGCGTGGAAGCACGTCTGGGATGCCTGCTCTCTGGCAGAGCGAACATACGTCTCGCTCGATATGGATGCCTTTGCCTCGGCCTACGCGCCGGGCGTCAGCGCTCCAGCTGCAGATGGGTTCACTCCCGCCGAGATCGCCCCCTGCCTTCGTCAGGCCGCCCGCAGCGGCTCCCTCGTGGCCTTCGATGTGGTGGAATGCAACCCCACACTGGATGTCGATGGCCGCACCGCCAAACTTGCGGCAATGATGATAGCAGAGATCATTACGGAGTTACTGAATTACGGAGTTACTGAATTACGGAGTTACTGAATTACGGAGTTACTGAATTACTGAATTACGGAATTACTGAATTACGGAGTTACTGAATTACGGTGGAACCCCACACCTCACACCTCACA
>DNLG01000060.1:5106-7088 GCA_003488525.1 Bacteroidota bacterium
ACCTCACACCTCACACCTAAAACCTATTTTCGCGCATGGCACAACCAGAAACGCAGAAAATCATCTTCAGCATGGTCGGAGTGGGCAAGGTTTACAAGCCCAACCGGCAGGTGTTGCGAGACATCTACCTCAGTTTTTTTTACGGCGCAAAGATCGGCGTGCTGGGTCTGAACGGATCTGGTAAGTCGACTCTTCTGAAGATCATTGCCGGACTTGACGACGAATACGTCGGGCAGATCACCAAGAACAAAGACGTCACCTTTGGATACCTGTCGCAGGAGCCGGAACTCGATCCGAGCAAGACCGTCCGCGAGGTTGTTGAGGAAGGGGCTCAGGAGGCTGTTCAGCTCCTGAAGGACTACAATGCCATCAGCGAGCAGTTCGCCGATCCGGATGCAGACTTCGACAAGCTGCTTGAGAAGCAGGCAAAGCTGCAGGAGAAGATCGATGCGATGGGAGCGTGGGACATCGACTCCAAGCTGGAGATGGCGATGGATGCGCTTCGCTGCCCGCCCCCTGACACTCCGGTGAACGTAATATCGGGCGGTGAACGCCGCCGCGTGGCACTCGTGCGCCTTCTGCTGCAGAGACCCGACGTTCTGTTGCTCGACGAGCCAACGAACCACCTTGATGCCGAGAGCGTTGCCTGGCTTGAGCGCCACCTGCACGACTACGAGGGAACGGTCATTGCCGTAACGCACGACCGTTACTTCCTGGACAATGTGGCGGGCTGGATCCTCGAGCTTGATAACGGACATGGAATTCCGTTCGAGGGCAACTACACCAGCTGGCTTGAGCAGAAGCAGGCCCGCCTCGCAGTCGAGGAGAAGCAGGAATCAAAACGTCAGAAAGCCCTCAAGGAAGAACTTGAATGGGTCCGCATGAATCCCAAGGGCCGTCATGCAAAGAGCAAGGCCCGCATCTCGGCGTATGAAAAACTGCTCGACGAGGAAACTGTCAAGCGCAATGAGGAGATGGAGATCTTCATCCCGGCCGGACCACGTCTGGGTGACAAGGTCGTGGATGCCGCAGACGTCTCGAAGTCGTTTGGAGATAAACTCCTTTACGAACATCTTTCTTTCTCCCTGCCTCCCGGAGGTATCATCGGCGTGATCGGACCGAACGGTGCCGGTAAGACAACGCTCTTCAAGATGATGACAGGAGATATCTCGCCCGACACCGGATCGTTCTCCATCGGAGATACCGTTAAGCTCGGCTACATTGATCAGAACCGTCCGCTGGACCCGAACAAGTCGATCTGGGAAGAGATCTCAGACGGACTCGACGTCGTCCAGCTCGGATCACGTGAGGTCAACTCACGCGCCTACGTTGCCCGTTTCAACTTCAGCGGAAGCGATCAGCAGAAGAAGGTCACGCAGCTCTCGGGTGGCGAGCGCAACCGCGTACACCTGGCTAAAATGCTGAAGGAGGGGGCGAACGTACTCCTGCTGGACGAGCCGACGAACGACCTTGACGTGAATACGCTCCGCGCACTCGAGGAAGCCCTGCTGGGCTTTGCCGGCTGCGCCGTGGTGATCAGTCACGACCGGTGGTTCCTGGATCGCATCGCTACGCATATCCTGGCGTTTGAGGGTGATAGTCAGGTCGTGTGGTTCGATGGCAATTATTCGCAGTACGAGGAAGACCGCCGCAAGCGCCTCGGCATTGATGCGGAGCGTCCACATCGCATATCCTATCGCAAGCTCACGCGGGATTGATATGCCACGCTTTTACCGATCATCGCTCGCATTCTGTATCCTGCTGGCCTGCGCCTCGGTGCAGGGCACGCAGACGCTCGACGAAACACTGAAGAAGCAGTTCGGAAAAGACGCGCAGGTAAAGACCGTCACCATGCGCTATGACTTCTCGGGTCTTGCCCGCGAGATCACCATGCCATTCGAACGTTTTCAGTTTGTGCCGGGTGAGCAACCCGCCGGTTACAAGGAATCAGCCTCGGTCAAACCTGCCACAGAGATCGCGCG
>DNLG01000060.1:7395-8009 GCA_003488525.1 Bacteroidota bacterium
CCTGCCGACGCCCGAAAGGCGATATGCCGGGTGCTCTATGGGAAAGATGAAAAGCCGATCGGCACCGATACCAAGGACGATCTGCTGGTAGCCGACACCTGGTGTATGATCTGGTCGTTTGCCAAGCCCCTTTCCGAGCTGAAGCAAGCACATCAGAAGCGTACTTTTGAGATCGTCAATCAGGAGGCCCAGCGCTGGATGGATGCCAACCCTGAGAAAGCAAAGAAGTATCTTCAGCCGAAGAAACGATAGGGGACGTGATGATTCTGTTGGCAACATTCAGTAGTGAGCTCGAAGCCGAGCTTCTGGCTTCCAAGCTCAAGTCAGCCGCCATCGATTATAAACTTCAGGATGGCCAGGCCGACGGGTACAAGCTCTTCGTTTTCGAAGATGATCTCGAAGAGGCCCGCGAGATCTACAACGCAGCCGCCTTCGAAGGGGATATCGGCGATTCAAAGTTTGACGATGATGACGCCGACATCAACTTTGATGAAATGGAAGGATAGGTTCGAGATCGGAAGAGCACACGTCTGAACTCCAGTCACTATAATATCTCGTATGACGTCTTCTGCTTGAAAAAAAAAAGGGGGGGGGGGGGGGGGGGGGGGGGGGGG
>DNLG01000169.1:0-282 GCA_003488525.1 Bacteroidota bacterium
CGTAATTCCGTAATTCCGTAATTCTCTTCAAACGTGTCCATCCGGCTGGCTCACACTCTCCAGGTGCGTGAACACTTCGGTGTTATGGTCGATGGCAATGCGGATGAGTTCTTCGCATGACGTTGCCAGGGCATGAGCCTCGTGCATTGTCATGTCATCGGGGAGAATGAGATGGTAATCGACGTGGACGACGTTGCCGGATGAGCGCAGACGCAGGCGGTGGTAGCTACACTCATGGTCGACGCAGAAGTCCGTCAGGACAAGCTGAACGCGCTGCAGAAG
>DNLG01000169.1:502-2522 GCA_003488525.1 Bacteroidota bacterium
CACCGGATCAAGCCAGAGCATGCCGGTCATTTGCGCGATGAAGAGTCCGGCGACCGCGCCGGCACTCGTCCAGACGTCCGTCATCACATGACGACCATTCGCTTCGACAACGAGTGATTTGTTCTTCTTTCCTGTCGAGATCAGGAAGAGACCCAGCGCAAGGTTGATGACCGCCGCACCCGCCGTGATCGACATGCCGATATCGAGCTTCTGCAGCTCTACGCCGACGATCAGCTTCTGTGCCGCGCTGATGATGATCACGATCGCAGCAATGCAGATCAGACCGCCTTCGACGCCAGCTGATAGAAAGCTGACTTTATCGTGACCGTACGGATGTTCCTCGTCAGGGGGCTTGGCGCCCACCCGCAGCGCATACCATGCGAACCAGACGGCCACGATGTGGACGACGCTTTCTGCAGCGTCCGAAAAGATCACTGCCGATCCCGTCAGCACGTATGCGATCCACTTGGCCACGAGCATAAGTACGCCCGTGGCCAGAGACAGATTCATGGCGCGCTGGTTAAGGGCCTGCTCGTTCATGGCGCGCAGATCAGGAATTCAGCGTCTTGATGAACTCTTCGTTTGATCGTGTTGCACGCATGCGCTCAAGCATCGTTTCCATTGCCTCGATCGGTGGATCGTCTCCGAGGACCTTACGAAGCACCCAGATCTTGGCAAGCACGTCCGGCTCGAGAAGGAGCTCCTCACGACGTGTTCCCGAGCGGTTAACGTCGATAGCAGGGAAGATGCGGCGCTCGGCGATCTTCCGCTCGAGCACAAGTTCCATGTTGCCGGTACCCTTGAACTCTTCAAAGATCACTTCGTCCATTCGTGAGCTGGTTTCAACCAGTGCCGTGGCGATGATCGTCAGCGAGCCCCCTTCTTCAATGTTGCGGGCCGCTCCGAAGAAGCGCTTCGGACGCTGCATGGCGTTGGCATCGACACCGCCGGAGAGGAGCTTGCCTGACTGAGGAACAACCGTGTTGTGGGCACGTGCAAGACGCGTGATCGAATCAAGGAGAATGACCACATCCTGCTTGGCCTCAACAAGGCGCTTTGCCTTCTCGATCACCATTTCGCTCACGGCAACGTGACGGTCTGCCGGCTCGTCGAAGGTCGAAGCGATCACCTCGGCATTCACCGAGCGGATCATATCAGTGACCTCTTCCGGACGCTCATCGATGAGAAGAACGATCAGCTTCACCTCTGGGTGATTGCGCGAGATCGCATTGGCAAGCTTTTGCAGGAGGATCGTCTTACCGGCCTTCGGAGGCGAAACGATAAGACCCCGCTGTCCCTTCCCAATCGGGGAGATAAGGTCGATGATCCGTGTTGAATACTCCTGCTGCATTGTCTCCAGCCGCAGACGCTCCCTCGGGTAGTACGGCGTAAGATTCTCGAAGAGCGGACGCGGCTTGTTCTCGACAAACGGGATGTAGTTGATCGAGTCAACCTTGATCATTGCAAAAAAGCGCTCACCCTGACGCGGTGCGCGGATGTAGCACTTGACCGTGTCACCGTTGCGAAGACCATATCGCTTGACCTGCGAAGGGGCGATATAGACGTCATCAGGCGAGGGTAGGTAGTTGAAGTCGGCCGAGCGCAGGAATCCATACCCGTCCGGTAGGAGTTCGACCACGCCTGTCGTCAGGCTTACTCCTTCGCGCTGATAATCGCGCATCTGACGGGCGTTCTCTGCCTCAACGATGCGGTTGATAAGATCCTGCTTCTTGAGGTCTGCGAAGTCCTCAATGTCGAGCGACTGCGCAAGCTCGACGAGTTCAGCGATCTTTTTCAACTTCAGCTCGTTGAGGTCGATCACCGGACCGGCGAGCATCAGCTCGCGCTCCTCGCGTTCGATCTCCGCCTCGAACGCCCGGTCACGGAAGTTCTCACGTCGGTCGCGTCCACGACCACGCCGGCGATTACGTCCACCGCGATCGAAACGGTCGCCCCCTCGGAAATCTCTTGGCTCACGCTCGTGTGGCTGACGCAGATCACGGCGCTCTTGCGGGCGATC
>DNLG01000169.1:2627-4458 GCA_003488525.1 Bacteroidota bacterium
TTGCGGGCGATCATCACGGCGCTCCTGAGGGCGATCATCACGGCGAAAGTCACGTCGTTCGTGAGGACGCTCATCACGACGCTCGTCACGTCGGTTCTCGCGTGGCTCCGAGCGTCGGTCCTCGCGTGGCTCCGAGCGTCGGTCCTCGCGTGGCTCCGAGCGTCGGTCCTCGCGTGGCTCCGAGCGTCGGTCCTCGCGTGGCTCCGAGCGTCGCTCGTCAGACCCATCAGCGCGGGATTCGTCACGGCGGGCCGCAGGACGTGTTTCTGCGCGCGGTACCGGTGCTGCCTCCACCGTCGGGGCTTCGGCGGCCGCTACCTTCGTACGCTTCCGGGCTGTCGCCTTTGGTGCGGAAGGGGATTCTGCTGGCGTCAATGATGATTCTTGTTCTGGTTTGGCAACCTTGGTTGCCTTGCGTGCACGCGTCGTTTTGGGTGCGCGCTCGGGTGTCTCGTCGGACATACGTTGCTGTTGAGAAACGGAAAAAACGTGGAGTGTTTATGCTGTGCCTGCCATATGCACAAAAGGTGCGGCAAGCTGTAGTCTGCAAGAGGGGAAAGCTCAGTTCGGGCGCTTCCGGCGTCATTTACGGGGCTCATGGGCTGCCGTGGCGGGGCGCATTTGCAATATACGACATGAACGTCCACTGCAAGTCCCGCACGTGCTCTCTTCGTATATTTGTACTTCACGGCGGGTGTAGCTCAGTTGGTAGAGCCCCAGATTGTGACTCTGGTTGTCGCGGGTTCAAGCCCCGTCACTCGCCCACATCGCCGCAAACGCCACGGTACACGATGCCGTGGCGTTTGTCGTTTAGCGGGGTGGTAAATTCACCGCACTTGCCAGCCATGACCTGCTTCGTTCTGCATACGCACCTGCCATACGTGCTCCATCACGGAGCATGGCCGCATGGTAGCGACTGGCTCTGTGAGGCGGTTGCCGAATGCTACCTACCACTGATCGGCATGTGTGACCGACTGATGGCCGATGGCATACGTCCGGGGCTGACGCTTGACGTCTCGCCGGTGCTGTGTGAGCAATTAGCCCACCCGGATTTTCCGCCGCTGTTTGTGCGCTACTGCCGTGAGCATGCCGAGCTGGCTGCGGCAGACCGCGAGATGATGCAGGGGCAGGGGGCTGAAGCGCACCTGATTGAGATGACCTCGTATTGGGAGAAGTGGTATGCGGATGCCGCCGAGTTGTTCTGCGGAAGCTACCGCTCGGACATCGTCGGACAGTTCCGTCGTCTGCAGAACGAGGGGGCGATAGAGATCATGACGTGCGGCGCTACGCATGGCTACATGCCACTGCTTGCCGAGGATGAGAGTCTGCAGCGTCAGGTCGAGATCGCTCGTCATGCTCACGAGCGGCACTTTGGACGTCGTCCACGTGGAATCTGGTTGCCCGAATGTGCCTATCGTCCGGGATACCCTTGGCGGACCTTTTTGCCGGTGTTTGCGTATTCGAAGCCACAGCACCGTGAATCGGTAGAGAGCATCTTACAACGAAACGGACTTTCATACTTCGTCACCGATGAGGCGGCCCTGCGCGCAGCGCGCCCACTGGGATTCGTTGATCAATCCGGCCAGCGGACGTCCTACGAGCATACCTACGGGGAGGTTCGTCAGCGTCTCGATGAACGCTCCTCGATGGACGTGTTTCGTGTCGGGTCGACAACGTCCGATACTTCCGTATCGGTCTTCACCCGTCACACGCAGACCGCGCTTCAGGTTTGGAGCGGATCCACGGGATATCCGGGTGATGCCGATTACCTCGATTTTCATAAGAAGTTCAGCAATTCGGCGTTGCGCTACTGGCGCGTGACGGATAATAA
>DNLG01000169.1:4670-8903 GCA_003488525.1 Bacteroidota bacterium
GCGCATCTCATCGTCGAGACCCTGCTACAGCGCAGACGTAGCGGCTCCGCGACCGCTGTTCTGACGCTTCCGTTTGATACAGAGCTCTTCGGTCACTGGTGGTTTGAAGGCCCGGTCTTCCTCGAAGAAGTCCTTCGCACACTTCATGCCTTGCCCCACACCACCGCAATCACTCTTGGCGAGTGTCATGACGCCGTCCATCCTGATTGCCTGGTAGCTCTGCCGGAATCGTCGTGGGGCCGTGACGGAGATCATTCTGTATGGATGAATGACGACACGCAGTGGACCTGGCAGAAAGAGTACCAGCTTGAGTTCCAGGTCCGAAGTCTCATGGAAAAGCATCCCCAGGCTCGATGGAGCACCGAAATGCGGCGGGTTGCGCGCACAATGATGCGCGAACTACTGCTTGCGCAGGCTTCGGACTGGCAGTTTCTGATCTCGACGTTTTCGGCGCGTGATTACGCCGAGATGCGCTTTCATAATCATGTTGAGGATGCCAAGCGCTGCTGCGACATCTTTGAGCGGCTTGCCGTCACCGGCAACCTTTCTCAGGACGAGGGGGCATATCTGACTGAGCTTGACGCGAGGGACGGCATCTTCGAAGCCGAGATTGATCTCTATTTTGCAACCCATGGCTGAAACCTCATCGATGTTTGTCAACCTCCTGCGGCAGATGCGCGTCTATCAGTGGGTGAAGAACCTGCTACTGATCGTGCCGCTTGCCCTGGCTCATAGAACTGGTGATGTTGATGCGCTGATGGCCTGCGTCTGGGGCATGATCGCCTTCAGTCTCGTTGCATCGAGCGTGTACATCGTCAACGACATCTCGGACCTTGAGCACGATCGGGCGCACCCACGCAAGCGCTTCCGACCTCTTGCCAGTGGTGTCATATCGATTCCCTTGGCATGGAGTGTTGTTGTCATTTGCGTCGCAGCCGCGTCGGTGATCTGCGTGGCACTGATGCCACACGCGTTTACGCTGTGGCTCATCACGTATGCCATTGCCACAACGGCGTATTCGTTTGTTCTCAAGCGAGTGGCTCTGGTCGACGTGATCGCACTCGCCGGCCTTTATGCGCTTCGTGTGGCAGCCGGTGGCGCGGCGGCGGGAGTCGAGGTCTCACCGTGGCTCCTCGGCTTCTCATTGTTTCTGTTCATGAGTCTAGCATTCCTCAAGCGTTATGCCGAGCTACGCGATACGATCGAGCGCGAAGGCACACACGTCTCGGGAAGGGGCTACCACGTAGGTGATGCGGAGTTTGTGCTTATGGCCGGAACGGCGCTCGGTTTTGTGGCCGTGCTGGTGTTTACGCTGTATGTGAACGGACCCCAAGTGCAAACGCTCTACCGGCATCCGACGCGTATGTGGCTCATCGCCCCGTGCCTGGTCTACTGGATAAGTCACCTGTGGTTGACGGCGCACCGCGGCGGAATGCATGACGATCCGATTGTCTTCGCTGCGCGGGATAAGCATTCATGGGCCGTTGGTGCAGCCATCGCGGCAGTGGCCATCGCCGCCACATAACATCATGGACGCGTGCTGATGGAGCAATCACCGACCTCGTGGGGACGCTATCCGCAGTCGCATGCAGCACGCATCGTCGATGCGTCCTGGGCGCATGAGGTCGACCTGACACGCCATCACTCAGTGATCGCCTATGGTCTTGGCCGCTCCTATGGGGACGTGTGTCTGAATGATGGTGGAACGGTGCTTCGCATGCACCGATGCGATCGCATTCTGTCGTTTGACCGCCAGACCGGCGTTATCCGTGCCGAGGCAGGGCTGTCGATTGCTGACCTACTTCGCATTGTGGTCCCGCATGGATGGTTCGTTGCCGTTACTCCCGGCACGAAGTTTGTCACGCTCGGTGGAGCGGTCGCCAACGATATTCACGGAAAAAATCATCACCGTGTTGGCACGTTCGGACGTCATGTACGGTCACTTGCTCTTCGCCGCAGCGACGGCCGTGAGCATCTTTGTTCGGCGACCGAGAACCAGGAGCTCTTTCAGGCAACAATCGGCGGAATGGGGCTGACCGGTGTGATCACATGGGTCGAGATCGCTCTCATCCCGATTGCCTCGCGCCGCATCGAGCAGGAAAGTATCAAGGCTCGCTCGCTCGGTGAGCTGATCCGTCTGACCGATGAGTCCGATGTGGAATGGGACTATACCGTTAGCTGGATCGATGTGATGCAGCGAGGAGCATCACTTGGCCGGGGGCTTGTGCTGCGTGGTCGCTTTCATGAACAGGCGGATGGAACTCTTGGTGGACCCTGGAATGGTCCACTGCTGCGAGTGCCCATACAGGGACCGTCGTGGCTACTCAGCCCCTTGACCATCAAGGCATTCAATGCCGTGTGGTACAACCGTCAGATATCACGGCTTTCGAGAACGAACATGGATCTTGAGCCGTTCTTCTACCCGCTCGACGGTGTCGAGCGCTGGAACCTGCTCTACGGTCAGCGAGGCATGATGCAGTACCAGTGCGTTGTTCCGTCAGAAGGGGGAGAAGACACCATGCGACGGGTCCTTTCGACCATGCAGGGTGGAGGAATCTCGTCGTTTCTTGCCGTCCTGAAGAAGTTCGGCATGCTCACCTCGCCGGGTCTCATGTCGTTCCCACGTCCGGGGCTTACTCTTACGCTGGACATGCCGATCACGGGGCGGAGAATGTTCGATGCACTCGATCACTGTGACCGCATCGTGCACGAGGTTGGTGGTCGGGTGTATCCTGCCAAGGACGCCCGCGTGTCGGCTGCGATGTTCCGGTCGATGTACGCCGATGTGATCGAAAGATTCGAGGCCAGTATCGATCCGGCAATGTCCAGCTCGTTTTGGCGCCGTGTTACATCCTCAACGAAAGAAATCATATGAAGTCACTTTCCGTAGTCGTCATCGGAGCAACATCAGGCATCGCTCAACCCGTGGCACGCGCTTATGCCTCGCGCGGTGCAACGCTGTTTCTGCTTGCCCGCAATGCCGAGGCACTTAGCACCACGGCATCAGATCTTCTGGCCCGGGGTGCTTCACGCGTAGAAACGATGGTGGCCGATGTGCAGGACAGTGCACGTCATGATGAGATCGTGCATGCTGCCAAGGGTACATGCGGCACGATCGATGTGGTGCTCATCGCGCACGGCATACTGCGCAATCAGCAGGAGATCGATCATGATGTTGACGAGATGCTGCGTCTGTTCGAGGTAAATGCCACGAGCGTCCTTTCGCTTGCACAGCGCTTTGGTCTGGCAATGGAATCACAGGGGGCGGGAACGATCGCGGTGATCACGTCCGTCGCCGGTGAGCGGGGACGGCGCTCTCTGTATACCTACGGAGCCTCAAAGGCAGCTGTTTCGCACTTTCTAGCCGGCATGCGCGGACGCTACAAGCCCCTTGGCATCAACGTCCTTGATATCAGACCGGGACCGGTGGACACGCCAATGCTGGCCGGACGTCCGCAGCCGCTTATCGCAACTGCTGATGCGGTTGCGCGTGACATCGTCAAAGCCATAGACCGAGGCACATGGCTGCTCTACACGCCATGGTACTGGCGCTTTGTTATGGCCATCGTGCGACTCATCCCTGAGCGCATCATGATGCGACTGAAGTATTGAGTCGAGACGTATTGATCTCCCGCTTGGCCCAGTAGCTCTTTAGGATGGACTCAGAGCAAGACCGTCGGTGGGTGCATCGTCGAGGTCCGGCTTGGGCTGCTCCGGTGCAGCAGCTTTGATCCGCTCACGGAAAGCTTCTACATCCTTGATGATGGGGCGAAGGGCTTCGCCCTTGATCAGCATGTCCAGTTCCTCGGCGTCAAGCGTTTCCCGCTCAATGAGCGACTTGGAACAGCGATGCAGAAGCTCAAGATGATCGCGCATCAGCTGCTCGGCCGCTGTCTCGGCATCAATGATGATGCGACGTACTTCGCCGTCGATCGTACGGGCGGTTTCTTCCGAGTGATCACGGGGCTGAGAGATCTCCCTTCCAAGGAAGACCTCGTCCTGATGGCTGGCATAGCGCACCGGACCAATCACGTCGCTCATACCAAATTCGCAGACCATCTTCTTGGCGATCGCC
This sequence comes from Bacteroidota bacterium, assembly GCA_003488525.1. GTDB lineage: Bacteria > Bacteroidota > Ignavibacteria > Kapaibacteriales > Kapaibacteriaceae > UBA10438. The sequence goes on from DNLG01000169.1 coordinate 8,746, forward strand.
GTGGCGCGCTCAAGGTCGTTGGACGCTCCCGTGTTGAGCTGGTCGAACACCACGCGCTCGGCCGCACGACCTGCCAGTAGCGTGACAAGCCGGGTCTTGAGCTGATCGCGACTCATCGTATGCATTTCTTCGCTCGGCAGGTACGAGGTAACTCCCAG
>DNLG01000169.1:9115-9591 GCA_003488525.1 Bacteroidota bacterium
CCGGCTAGGGCGTGGCCGATCTCATGATACGCCGTGGTCTCTTTCTCGCGTTCGCTCATTACCATGGACTTGCGCTCAACGCCCATGAGGACCTTGTCCTTGGCACTCTCGAAGTCGTACATCGTCACTTCCGTGCTGTTGCGTCGCGCAGCCAGAAGGGCTGCTTCGTTGACAAGGTTTGCCAGGTCGGCGCCGCTCATTCCGGGTGTCCCACGGGCGATGATCTCCAGGTTGACGTCTTTGGACATCGGAACGCGGCGCGTGTGCACCTTGAGAATGCCCTCGCGTCCGTGAACGTCCGGACGATCGACAACAACCTGACGGTCAAAACGGCCCGGACGCAGCAGGGCAGGATCGAGCACGTCCGGACGGTTGGTAGCCGCAACGATGATGATGCCGGAGTTCTGCTCAAAACCGTCCATCTCGACAAGGAGCTGGTTCAAGGTCTGCTCGCGCTCGTCGTGTCCGCCACCCAG
>DNLG01000169.1:9915-11575 GCA_003488525.1 Bacteroidota bacterium
GCGCGCGCAAGGAGCGTCTTGCCGGTCCCCGGCGGACCCAGAAGCAGCACACCACGCGGGATTTTTCCGCCGAGACGCGTAAATCGGCTCGGATCACGCAGAAACTCAACGATCTCCTTCAGCTCTTCCTTGGCCTCGTCTGCGCCGGCAACGTCTGTAAAGGTTATCTGAAGCTGTCCGTCTGTCAGCATGCGGGCGCGACTGCGCCCAAAAGAGAAGATGTTCTTGCCCCCTCCTACGCCACCGCCCTGCATACGGCGCGTAACGAACAAAAAGGCAACAAACAGCAGAACCCATGGAAGGAACTGTACAAGCGACATCCACCATGGAGCGTCACCATCCTCGTACTTCCAAGAAATCCCGTTGCTGGCCCAGAATTCTTCCGTAGCCGAGTCGATCACGCCAAGCTTGGTCTGAAACACATCCCCCGAGTCAAGCGTAAGCTTGCCACTCGGCAGATGTCCGCGATCGACCGAGATGCGGTGATTCAATTCACCACGGAACTCGTAATCGTTCAGTTGGGTCTTGACAACCGTAGCGCGTACAACGTATCCCATGGCGACATACTTCTTGTACTCGCTGTAGGTCAGGGGCTGTACGGTGCGCTCACCCTTCTGCATGAGAATGCCCACCATGACGAGCGAGACGAGGATGCCGATCCAGACCAGGACGTTGCGCAGAACGCGCGAAATGGTCATGTCGTTGTTGTCGTCCGGATCGCGTTGCGGACGCTGCTGGCGAGGGGTGTTTCCGTTCATGGGCGCAATGACGTGTACGATGACGTTTTCATGCCGAAGGTTGTTCGTCCAAAACCCAGATCCCGTCGAGATGTCTTCCATACTCGGCGTAGTCCAGGCCATAGCCGACCACAAATTCCGGCCCGATGGATCTGCCAAGATAATCTATTGCCACGGGCTCCTGATGCATGGCCGGCTTGCTAAGCAGGGCCGCAACGGTCAGACTGCGCGGCTGCAGGGCGCTAAGATGCTTTCTCAATTCCGTGATGGTCGTGCCCGAGTCAACGATATCCTCAATGATGAGCACGTTACGGTCGACCACGTCTGTAAAGAGCCCCTCTAACATGATGCTGCCAGATGATGTCATCGATGTGCCATAGCTGGAGGCACGAGTGAACTCCATTCGTACGGGCATGTGCAGCCGGCGCACAAGATCAGCAGCAAAGATCACCGAACCCTTGAGAATGACCAGAGCGGTTATCTCATCGGCCGCGAAATCCGCATTGATCTTTGCGGCTATCTCGCCCACCATTCCGGAGATTTCGGAAGCATTGATGAAGGGGCGGAATACTCTGTCGTTGACCAGCAGTCGGGATGCTTCTGCAGACATGAGATCGGGGGGAGGAAAGTGGCAGGGGGCTGAACTATTGTGTGGTGTTGTTGCTGATCCAGCAGTGTAAGGCGCGAATGGTGCCATCGCCGGCCACCGCCCGGTCAGCCTGACGCAGACCACAGATCCACAAAATACCTTCATCATCGGCAAGAACGTGTACCTGGTTGCGCCGACCATGGGGAATCTTTGCATCGGTGAGAACATCGCTCACGAGCTTCGAGCCCTGCATGCCGCGCGGACGGAGACGGTCACCATGCTGCCATGGCCGACAATGAAGTCTGCCACGAATAGCATCAACATCGATCGCTAC
>DNLG01000169.1:11816-12665 GCA_003488525.1 Bacteroidota bacterium
TAAGGGGCGGAGCCTCACCGGTGGCGAGGATCACGATGAGATCTCGCTCGCGAAGGGCCTGCCTGCCCCCTGAAAGTGTCGACCGAGATCCGACTTCTGCCGCCGTCAGCTCGTGGACACGGTCACGGTCGACGGTGTTCAGGCCAAGTTCACGGCGCAAAAGCGTGTCGATCGCCACACGGGGCAGATCAGTAACGTCCGTAAGGCTGATCTGAACACCTTCGGCAGTGTGCCTCAAGACCTTGTTCGCATCGATCAGCGGCTCGACGATCTCGGCAAGTTCCTTCATCGTTGCGCCAAAACGCAGGATGTTCCGTCCGATTCCCGGTCCAAAAACTGATGTCAGCGCCGGCAAGAGCTCGTGGCGGATGCGGTTGCGCAGGTAAACCGCTTCGGAGTTGGAACGATCCTCCGACCAGACGAGTCCGCGCTCGCGGGCGTAGGCCATCACCTCTTCCCGTCGAGTTCCCAGCAGGGGGCGAACAACACGCACCGAATCCGACAATCTGCGCTCGGCGGGAATACCTGAAAGCGCCCGAAGACTGCCGGCCCGAGCGATGTTCATGAGAATTGTTTCTACGGCATCGTCGGCCGTATGCCCGGTCATAACAACTGTAGCGCCGACAGCCTGGGCCGTTGAGGCAAGAACCCCATACCGTAGCGAGCGGGCTGCGGCTTCGATCCCCGAACCGGTTGTCTCGGCCTGCAGGCGGACGTTCACTCGCTTGACGTGGAAAGGTATGTTCCGATTTGCGGCCTCGGCCTGAACGGCCTCGGCGTCTGCAGGTGAGTCTTCTCGGAGTCCATGGTCGACATGGGCAATGTGCACCTCCAGTGCCATTTCCTCTG
>DNLG01000169.1:12947-14955 GCA_003488525.1 Bacteroidota bacterium
CTCATTCGACGACTGGATCGAGCTGTGTCTCCAGCTCGTCAGCAAAGCGCAACATCCGCTCCTCGATCTCGGCATAGGCATCCGAGCGCACTACATCCTGCCGGCATGCTGAGTTATTGCGTAAGCCCTTGAGATATCCCCCATAGTGCTTGCGAAACTCGTGAATGGCGCGTCGCTCCGGCTTGTGCTCGAGATCCAATCGAAGGTGCTCGAGGCAGGTTTCGATTCGCTCCCGGGGGGTGACCGGAGTATACGCCCCGGTTTCCATGAACTGCTTGGCATGCTTGAAGATGAACGGGTGCCCGATTGCGGCGCGCCCGATCATCACCGCGTCGGCCCCTGTTTCGTTGAAGGCCCGCTGGACATCTTCGGGTGTTTTAACGTCGCCGTTGACGATAACCGGAAAGGACACGACTTCTTTGATCTTCGGAATCCAGGACCAGTCGGCCTCTCCGTCGTGCCCCATGTCACGCGTGCGGCAGTGCACTGTAAGCGCCTTTGCGCCAGCATCTTCAATGCGGCGGGCCACGTCCAGGATCACAATGTTGTCGCGTGACCAGCCAAGGCGGGTTTTTACCGTCACGGGCTTATCCACGGCTTGGACGATCGCCCGCGTCAGGCGCTCCATCTGTTGCGGGTCCTTCAACAGGGCTGCGCCCGCGTTGCGAACAACAACATTCTTAACCCAGCAACCAAAATTGATGTCCACAAAATCCGGACCAGACTCGGCAGCTCGTCGCGCTGCGTCGACCATGACCTCTTCATCACCCCCGAAGATCTGAATGGCCACCGGACGCTCATCCTCGGCCAGACGCAGTTTTTCCAACGAGCGCCGGGCGTCGCGGACCAATCCGTCGCTGGAGATGAACTCCGTGTATACAATATCTGCCCCGTAACGCTTGCATATGCGGCGAAACGGCATATCAGTAACATCCTCCATCGGGGCAAGAAGGACGCCTTTATCGACGGTCACGGAGCCTATTGTCATTCGGCAAAAATACCAATTGGAACGCCTGTAGGGGTCTAATTGCCGTCAAAGCGGACAAACGCAGCCTTCGGAGCCCCCTGAATCGGGGGGCGCGTGCAGGGCTGAACGGGAAAAGGAACGGGAAAAGAAATTATGAACTGGGCATAAAACACGTTTTGTCCAATCATCACGGGTTCGTATAATCGTGAACGCGGTAACCGTCTGCACACGTTGAAGCAGCCCGTTTCGCATCCCAGACACTGATCTACAACTTTACTCATTCAGGGAATTGGTCATGAAGAAACTCTGCCTCCTTGCGGCATTTGCTGCTCTTGTCGTGGGTGCTCAGGCTGGTGACGGCGCGATGGTGCCGAAGCCTGGTATCGACACGTTGGCACCGGTCGTGACGGCTACCGCACTTCCATGCGGCTGCCGTGAATTCACGGCAACGGAACTGCGTAACATCCCAGATCCTCCTAGCACTCCCCCGAAGGAGCGCGATCAGGTGGAGTCGGGACTGCAGCGCATTCGCCTTGCGCCAGATCCCCGCGCCGTCAACACGTCGCTCTCTGATCTTACCCCGGCAGCATTCCCGCAAGACAATCCTGTGACAAGCGCTACGTTCAAGATCTGCCTCACGGACAAGTCCAAGCCAGGCGAGTGCGTTGTCGAGGTTCAGGACTGGAAGAACAACATCACCCGTCAGCTGATCAAGATCGCTGCTGCCACCCCTGCTATCTCCGTCACGTCGTTCGACTTTGGAACGGTGAAGGTCGGTCAGACAGCCAATGGTGAGGTAACCGTCACAAATAACGGCGACGGACCGATGATCCTTGAGACGATCTCGCTGCAGAACGGTTCACGCGTGTCGGTCACAGCTGGTGGCAGCACGCCGTATGACGTTCCGGCAAACGGCGGCACACACAAGATCACATTCACCTACACACCGACTCTGGCCTCTGAGAACGGCGACGAAGACGTTCTTACAGTAAAGACACCGTGCGGTGATGTCACCGTGACGATCAAGGGTAAGGGTGGCGT
>DNLG01000139.1:0-942 GCA_003488525.1 Bacteroidota bacterium
CCGGTGGTGGTCTCGGGGTTGCCGTAGATGACGCCGATCTTCGAGCGCAGCTGGTTGGTGAAGATCACCGTTGTGTTGGAGCGTCCGATGGCAGCATTGAGCTTGCGCATGGCCTGACTCATCAGGCGGGCCTGCGAGCCCATCTGCGCATCACCCATGTCGCCCTCGATCTCCACGCGAGGCGTCAGCGCCGCCACGGAGTCAACCACCACAACATCAATAGCACCCGAGCGCACGAGTGTTTCGACGATCTCCAGAGCCTGCTCACCGAACTCCGGCTGCGACAGCAGAAGATTGTTCAGATCAACACCCAGACGCTGGGCGTACTTCACATCCAGGGCGTGCTCCGTATCGACGAATGCTGCAAGGCCCCCGGCCTTCTGCGCTTCGGCGATCACCTGCAGACAGACCGTGGTCTTACCCGAGGACTCCGGGCCGTAGATCTCAACGATACGGCCGCGCGGCACGCCGCCGATGCCGATGGCAGCGTCCAGCGAAAGGCATCCTGTGGAGATCGCGTCGATCTCGACCGATGACGTGTCGCTCAGGCGCATGATCGAGCCCTTGCCGAACTGCTTTTCGATCTGTTCCATCGCCAGCTGTGCGGCCTTGACCTTGGCGTCGGCCGGCTTGGCAGATGCTGTTTCCTTGGCTTCCTTTGTTGCCTTTGTCTCTGTGCTCATGATGTGTTCCAGTGATGATTCGTGGGAGGAATGCGTGTTTGGTCTCTACGTGCCGTGCTCAGCACGAAACGTGACATACCGGCGTACAAGACCGACCGCCGACGCATTGGCGGGACGGCAAATTACGGGCAGGCAGGGGGCTGGGTGGACCCGAGTTATCAACACCGACACGTCACGTTACGGTCCGGTTTCCGCACACTACAGGCAATGCCCACACCACGCTTTCCACTCGCCGCTGCGGCCCTGCTGACGGTGTCCG
>DNLG01000139.1:1265-3695 GCA_003488525.1 Bacteroidota bacterium
GACCGGTCTGCCAGCGCTCGGCGGTGGCGCGTGCACGCTGCGACGGATATGTCGAACAGGTTATGCGTCTCGGACCGACATCGCAGAAGTATCTGCTCAGCGCCGAGGTCGACCTCGATCGGGCCCCTTGCGTACGTGCGCGCATCATGGTCACCGAGCCCCTTACAAAAAGCATCGCAGTTCCGGGTCAGCGCCGCATCGTACACGGGCGCCTTCGTCGAACACTCTGGCCGACCTTGCCGGGAGAGTTCTCCGAGGGGGCGTACCTGAGGTCGACAGGATGTGTACTTGTGCTCGAGCGGGCCTCCGGATGGGACGTCGGGCCGCCCCCGCCTCTGACGGGTCTGATCACCGGGCTGCGTGCATCGGTAACCCGACGTCTTGTCCGGGTGCTACCACCAGACGTTGCTGCCGTGGTGGTAGCGCTGGTTATCGGCGACCGCTCGATGATCGACGGCAGTGCGCGGCAGGCCTACCGACTCAGCGGCACGGCGCACATCTTCTCGGTGAGCGGATCACACGTGGCCGTGATCACATGGCTCGTGCTTCTGGTGATCGGACGTCGACCGGGAGTGCTGGTACTCACTGCCGGTATCATGGTTGTGGTGGGCTACACCGTTCTTACCGGCGCGGAGCCCCCTGCCGTGCGCAGTGCGATCATGGGCATCGGCGCGCTCATTGGCATGCGGAGCGAGCGCGACGTGAGCGCCATCAACATGCTGATGATGAGCGTGCTGGCGATCGTGATCGCTGATCCGATGGCATGCATCAGCGCCGGCTTTGGGCTGTCTGTTGTGGCGACGCTGTCGCTGATCGTGATCGTCCCTCGCTGCCGCATGGTTCTGCGTACGCTTACCGTGCGGCGGCATGCCGCGCTGCGGGTGATCATCGACGCGGTATCCGTCTCGTGGGCCGCAACGCTCGGCGTCACCATTCCGGCAGCCGCCGCCTTTCAAGCGCTGAGTCTTGCCTCGCCCCTTGCCAATCTCGTTGTTGTGCCGCTTCTGAGTGCGGCACTTCTGCTGGGAATCCTGATCGTTGCAGTGCCGCTGACCATCGTGCAGGATGCCACTGCCTGGTGGCTGACGCTCATCGTCCGATCGGCCGATGCGACGGCACGTTTCTGGGCGATCGACGTCACGGCCGGACTGAGCTCGTCTGACATTCTGTGGATGGCGCTGGCCTGTGCATTGGCACTTGCATGGCCACTGGTCTCGCTCACGTGGAAGGGTTTTGCCGCGCGGCTCGTGGTTGCTTCATGCCTGGTCGGGGTGCTGCTTCTGATGCTCAGGAGCGCATCCGGCCGCGAGGCAGCCATACTGATCATCGAACGCCGAAACGGTCTGGTCGTTTCACGCACGGCGGCCGGCCGTGTCAAGCTCACCATTGTGGGGTCGCGCCCGGGGCCAATCGATCCGGCTCTGCTGCGCTGGGCACAGTCCCGAGCTGCGACATCCGTCGTAGGTTTGGGCCCATGGGGTCGCCGCATGAAAGGGGCGATCCTGCACGACACCGACACGACTCTACGACGATGAACATCACACGGGCTTTTTCTGATCCGGAGCTGATCTCCGGCATGACGCTGGTTGACACGCATGAACTGCCGTGGCCGGGGGCAACGTTCTCGATCAGCCAGGCATCCCAGGCGCCGGACGTTGCGCGCTCGTACGAGCTGCTCGCTTCAGCGCTGGGCGTGGCACGCCGGCACATCGCCACCGTTCATCAGGTGCATGGTGCCGAGGTGGTCTGCATCGATGACCCCGACTCTATCGCAATGAATCAGGAACGTCAGGCCGATGCGCTTATCACCTCCTGCAGGGGCGTGGTTCTCGGCGTCAAGCTTGCCGACTGCTGCGGGGTGTTGCTGCATGATCCCGTGCGCGAGGTCGTGGCCGCCATCCACAGCGGCTGGCGCGGCACGGCGGCCAACATCACGGCGCATGCGATTACGCTGCTTGCCGGTCGCTATGGCTGCATGGCTTCGGATCTGCAAGCATGGCTTTCGCCGTGCGCCTCGGGACGTGTCTACGAGGTCGGCGTCGACGTGCATGAGGTCCTGGGCAGATACTGCCGGCCCCGTGCAGACGGAAAGTGGCTGTTCGACAACCATCGTGCGATCGTGGATCAACTGGTTTCCTCGGGCGTGCTGCAACGCCGGATCAGCGTCGATGAGATGTGCACCATCACCGATCTGCGGTATCACTCCTACCGACGTGACAGGGGGCGCTCGGGACGGATGCTGGCCTTCATCGGGATGCGTGAAAAACCGTAGTTTTGCATCACTTTTTCCACCGTTGAAAGTCATTCGACTATGATGTCGATGAACAGCGCATACGTTGACGAGCTCTACTTCGAGTACCTCAGAGATCCTTCGTCCGTATCGCCCGAGTGGCAGGCATACTTTGCCGGCTACACCCCCGAAGCTGCGGT
>DNLG01000139.1:3898-7346 GCA_003488525.1 Bacteroidota bacterium
CGTCGCATCCTCTGCGCCATCAGCCCCGGCAGTTGCCTCTAACGGCACGCGTATCCCTGCGATGGCCGCAGGCGATGCGATCGTCCCGCTGTCGTCGATCGGCGGAAAGATCGCTCAGAACATGGAGGCCTCGCTCAACGTGCCAACGGCCACGAGCGTGCGAAACATCCCGGTGAAAGCCCTCGAAGAGAACCGTCGCATTGCCAATACCTTCCTGGCAAAGAAGCGTCGCAATAAGCTCTCCTTTACGCACATTCTCGGCTGGGCCATCGTGCGCGCTGCCGAAAAGTATCCGAACATGAAGAACTCCTACGGCGTGCAGGACGGGACACCCGTTCGCATCGAGCGTGGGGGAGTGAACCTTGGTCTGGCCGTTGACACGACGCGCAAGGACGGCTCGCGGATACTGCTGGTTCCGAGCATCAAGAACGCCGAGCGTTTGAGCTTCGAGGAATACGCCGCCGCTTACGACGATCTCATCAAGCGTGCGCGCACCAATAAGCTCACGCCCGAAGAGCTCACCGGGGCCAACATCACGCTCACCAATCCGGGCGGCATCGGCACGGTGATGTCCGTGCCGCGCCTCATGGAGGGTCAGGGCACCATCGTTGCCGCCGGAGCCATTGAGTACCCGGCCGAGTTCCAGGCCATGATGCCCGACGTGCTCTCCACGCTGGCCATCTCGAAGGTCGTCACCATCACCTCCACCTATGACCACCGTGTGATCCAGGGTGCCGAGTCGGGCGAGTTTCTGCAGTACATCCACCAGCTTCTTCTGGGCGAGCACCGCTTCTACGAGCAGATCTTCGCCGCGATCAAGATCCCATTCGAGCCCATGCGCTGGATGCATGAGAAGGGGGCTAGCCCCTTTGCCCAGCCCGACACGCCGGAGGAGATCGACAAGGAGGGCCGCGTTGTTCAGCTCATCAACGCCTACCGCGTGCGGGGTCATCTGCTGGCAGATGTCAATCCCCTTGGACTTGAGGCATACTACTATCCGGAGCTTGATCCGGGGTATTACAACTTCACGATCTGGGATCTCGACCGCGAGTTCGATACAGGTGGGTTAGGGGGCGTCAAGCGCGCCACACTGCGCGAGATCATCGACATGCTGCGTGATACGTACTGCGATCACATCGGCATCGAGTACATGTACATTCAGGATCCGGAGCAGAAGAACTGGATCCGCGAATACGTCGAAACAACGCATCTCAAGACGAAGCTTTCTGCAGAACAGAAGCTCGACACCTATCGTAAGCTCGTGCGTGCCGAAACGCTCGAGAACTTCCTGCACACCAAGTTTCTCGGTGCAAAGCGCTTCTCTCTTGAAGGGGGCGAAAGTGCCCTGATCATTCTTGATCAGATGCTTGCTGATGCTGCGCGCAATGGGCTGGCCGCATCGGTGCTTGGCATGGCGCACCGCGGACGTCTGAACGTGCTGGCCAACATGATGGGCAAGCCCCTTGAGAAGATCTTCAACGAGTTCGAGGGCAAGATCGATCCGGATTCCTACCAAGGGTCGGGCGACGTCAAGTACCACCTTGGCGCCAAGGGCACGTATCATGCAACCGACGGCTCGACGCTTTCACTTGTCCTTGCGCCCAATCCGAGTCACCTCGAAGCCGTGAACCCCGTTGTCGAGGGTATGGCCAGGGCGCTTGATGATGAGATCGGCGACGAGACGTATCGCCGTGTGATGCCGATCCTGATCCACGGTGACGCGGCCTTTGCCGGTCAGGGCGTGGTACCCGAGACTCTGAACATGGCGCGTCTGCGTGGCTATGCCACCGGCGGCACCATGCACATTGTGATCAACAATCAGATCGGTTTCACGACATCTCCCGAAGACTCTCGTTCGTCACCATACTGCACCGGCGTAGCGAAACTCTTGCAGGTTCCGATCCTTCACGTCGATGGCAGCGACCCTGAGGCCTGCCGTGCGGCGGCGATGTTTGCATCGGCATATCGCGAGCGATTTGCCGACGACGTTGTGATTGACATGCTCTGCTACCGTAAGTATGGTCATAACGAACAGGATGATCCGACGGCAACGCAGCCGTTGCTGTACAAGAAGATCAAGAACATCTCCACGGTCCGCAAGGTCTATGAAGAGCGTCTGATGATCGAAGGGGCTTCCAATGCCGAAGGGCTAGCCACCATCGCTTCCGAAGAATCGGCACGACTGAATGCGGCCTACGATAATCGTGCAAGCGCCCTGCCGGCGCCGGCGGTGCATGAGCATGTGGACATGTTCGGACATGTTTCTACCGCCGTAGCACATGATCAGCTGGCAACCATTGCCGAGGTTATCTGCTCCGTTCCCGACGGTTACAACATCCATGCGAAGGTCAAGGCCGAGGCCGACAAGCGCAAGGTGTCCTTCGATCAGGGTCACGTGCAATGGGGCATGGCCGAGGCTCTGGCCTTCGGATCACTGTTAAAAGAGGGTCACGTTGTGCGCATCACGGGTCAGGACTCCGGACGTGGCACGTTCAACCACCGTCAGGCCGTGCACCGCGACAGCGTCACCGAGGAACGTCATGTTCCGCTGAATGAACTCGGTGCATCGCAGAAACTGCACATCTACGATTCGCCCCTTTCCGAGTATGCCGTGCTTGGTTACGAATACGGCTACAGCACGATTGCCAAGAACGGGCTGACGATCTGGGAGGCGCAGTTTGGTGACTTTGCCAACGGCGCGCAGATCGTGTTCGATCAGTTCATTTCGAGTGCCGAGGAAAAGTGGCAGCAGCGTAGCAACGTCACCGTGCTGCTTCCGCACGGCTATGACGGTCAGGGTCCGGAGCACTCCAGCGCCCGCCTCGAGCGATTCCTGCAGCTGTGTGCGCAGGACAACATGGTCGTCTGCAACTTCACATCACCGGCCAACTACTTCCATGCCCTCAGACGTCAGGTCAAGGCAGCATGGCGCAAGCCCCTTATCGTCATGACGCCGAAGGGCTACCTGCGCATCTTCCAGTCGGACGTTGATGAACTTGTCAGCGGTGGGTACCAGGAGATCATTGATGATGCAACCATTACGGACGCTTCGTCAGTGAGCCGCGTGGTAGTCACCACCGGAAAGATCCACAACGAGATCGCCAAGCGTCGTGCCGAGCTCGGCCGCACCGATGTGGCGCTTGTGCGACTTGAGCAGATCCATCCGTTCCACTCGCAGAAGATGGCCTCCGTGCTTGCGCGCTATGGCAACGCGACCGATGTTGTGTGGTGTCAGGAAGAGCCCAAGAACATGGGCGCCTGGACGTTTGTCCAGCCCCACCTTCTGGACGTGCTCGGCCCCAACCAACGCCTGCGCTACGCCGGACGCGATGCCGCCGCCAGCCCCGCCACCGGCTCTGCCAAAAAACACGAGATCGAGCAGGCCGCGGTGATAGCATCGGCAGTCGAGTGACCGATGACCGAGGACGGATGACCGATGACAGATGAC
>DNLG01000132.1 GCA_003488525.1 Bacteroidota bacterium
GGGATCCTGATTACATCCTGAGCATCCGCCTGACAGGGGCTCCCGCCGCTCAGACCAAGCGTCAGACGCGTGCCTACCGGCAGCAGAGCGCTCTTGAGCTGATTGACATCCAGGTCCAGATCCGCGCCGCGCATGATGCCGTCACTGAGAGCAAAGAACGCCCGCTGACGTCCGATGAGACCCGTGATGGACATCCCGGCCATGGGCATGTACTTCAGGCGGACACCATCAATGGAATTGTCGAATCCCAGGTTACGCTCTTCATACGTGCGCAGGATCATGCCACTGCCGAACTGCTCGTAGAAGTTGCCGGCCGTAACCTCGAACGTCTCGTCGGCGAACTTCACAAAGCGATAGGGCATCCCGATGCCGGTTCCGTCACCCGACGAGCCAAAGCGGGGATCAATGCCGAGAAGTGGGCCCTGGTACGACTCAAATCGTACACCTGCAGAGAACTTCCCCTTCGAGATCGTCAGATTGAAGAACGTGTTCGACAGGATCTGCTCCGGCACATCCGGGGCACCGATCAGCGAGTCAGCGCCGTACTGCTGCACATCGGTCTGCAGCGACCCGTTAATCACCGTTGCGTCTCCTGCATCAATACCCTGTGCATGGGCAAGCGAGCCCACCAGCAGAAGCGCCAGCATAGACTTTATCATCATTGCTTCCCGGTGAGCTTCTTCAGCAGCTCTTCGAGCTCTTCCTCGTCACCCGACGAATAGGCGCTGTGGGAAAAAACCACCTTGCCATTCTGCACCACAAAGGTGTGCGGCACATTGTTAACGTTCATGGCACGCTTGAACTCCTGGTTGATGTCCAGCAGCACCTCGTACATCCATGTACGTGACTTGATGAAGGGGGCGACTTTGGACGCGTTGCGGGCGTCGTCGATCGACACGGCAACCAGTGAAGCCCCATACTTTTCCTGCCATTCGGGATAGAGCGCATGATAGGTCTGGAGCTCCTGAATACATGGCTTGCACCAGGTTGCCCAGAAACTGATGATCACCGGCTTGTCGGTTGTTCCCAATTCGGCCGTGTTGACCACCGTCCCGCCAATGTTCTTGATCTTGACCGAGGGGATCTGCGCCCCCTGACCCTCCTGGGCGCGGATACCGGCGCTGGCCACGAGCGCCAGAACGACGCAGAGAATCGACTTTACCACGTAAACTCCCGTTGGAGAGAAAAATCGGCGCAGAGGCACTAAATTCGTTGTCCACCACGCCATCTAAGGACCCCAAATTATGAAAACTCATGTAGTTGCCCTGTTGCTTGCCTGTTTGGCCACCGCTGCCTCGGGACAGTCCTTTTACATCGACTGGTCAAAGCCGAACCCGGTATCGGGTCCGCCAACGATCGCCTCCCTCAAACGTGAGGGCCTCGTGAAGAACTCCAATGCCGTAACCAAGGAGCTGTACTTCCGCTATAACCTCGATGAGGTCAACTCCAACCACCGCGCGCAGCTGTGTATGTCTCTTTGCTGGCTGCTCTTTCCTGGCGAAGACAATCCCTTCGACCGTGAAGGCCAGATCCTCTATGGTGGTGCGGCGCTGCCGATCTATGTCGATCTGACCACCAACTCCTACGAAGGCAAGAGCACGGTCAAGGTTACGCTGTTCGACAAGACTGATACCACAGACAAGCTGGACTTTGATGTGCAGTTCGTAGTCGATGAGAACACGTCCGTCGGTCGTATCGAGGACGTTGGCGTGACGATCGGTCCAAACCCGACCGCCGAAGTTCTCTCTCTCACTGGAGAAGCTCTGTCATCGGTCACAAGCGTCAGCCTCTATGACATGCAGGGCAATATCATCCGCTCGTACGGAGTCCCGATGGGTTCCAACGTCCGCTACACCCTTGATGGTGTGGCCAGCGGCACGTATCGTCTGGTGCTGACGATGCACGATGGCTCTCTACGCGGCAGTGCTGTTACGGTAGCGCGCTAAGGGGCGCTGCTGACCCGGACGCGATATGTCGGCCATTTCCCGACGCCTGACTGAGAGCACACTGCTGCAGAGCACTGTGCTTTCTGCCATCGCGTTCGTTGTTTACGCGATCACCCACGCCCCTTCGCTGCAATACACCGACAACGGAGAGCTGGCGGCGGCGTCAGTAACTCTAGGCGTTGCCCACCCGACGGGCTATCCGCTGTTTACGATCCTGGCGCATGTGTGGTCGATGTTCAGCACGGACATCGGCTGGATGAACTTGCTTGCCGGAGTATGGTGCAGCATTGCTGTGGGGGCTACCTACGGCCTGATGCTTGAGCTCCTGTTGCTGTTGAAAGGGGGCGTGGCGCTAGCGCATCGGCATGCAGCGGCAGCTGTTGCCCTGATGCTTGGGCTGAGCGGCATTGTCTGGGCGCAGGCCACCTCGCTGGAGGTGTACTCGCTACACTTGTGCCTTCTGACGCTTACCCTCCTTGCCGTGCTGAGAAGTCACCGTGCCGACGTCGATTCGGCACGATGGTCGAGTCTTTCCGGCGTGCTCTACGGCCTGATGCTGGCCAACCACCTGTCGAGCGCCTTTCTCGCGCCCGGAATCTTTCTGCTGTGGCTCAGTGCCGCACGTCCGGGTCAGCTGCGCACCTGGTACTACGTGGTCGTACCGGCGCTGCTGGGCGTGATGCTCTACGCCGTGCTGCCCCTGCGAAGTGCGCAGGAGCCCCCTATCAACTGGGGCATGGTCCACCGGAGTCTCGACGCGTTTCTCTACCACGTCAAGGGAACACAATTCGGCGTCTGGCTCTTCAGCGATCGGCAGGTCCTGAAGGTCAACGCCCGCATCTTTCAGCATGTGCTGTCCAACGCCGTGCTATGGGCCGGTTATGCAGCGCTGGCCATCGGTCTGTGGCAGATGCTGCGCACCAACGCGCGGCTGACGCTTTCGCTGCTGGCCATTGTGGCAGGGAATCTTGGGATCTCGTTCGGGTACTCAATTCCCGACATTGAACCATACTTTCTGCCGTCGGTGCTGATCGGCCTCATGTTCACAGGTGTGGGCCTCTGGTGGCTTGTGCAGCGCTTTGCCGCCCGGGCCTCCTGGGTGCTACTGGTGCTGCCTCTGGTGGCCATAACGGTGAACTACACGCGGCAGGATCGCTCGAACCACCGTGCAGTGGAAGGTTACACCGAGTGGGTACTGGCACATGCCGAACCCAACGCCGTGATCATGACGCGTCAGTGGGACTTCTTCTGTTCGGCCGCATGGTATGAGCAGACGGTGCGCGGAATACGTCCGGATGTGGTCGTGATCGATAAGGAGCTCTTCCGGCGGACGTGGTACGCCCCCTACCTCAGGCAACTCCATCCATCGGTCATGGGGCGGGCACAACGCGAAGTGGATGCCTACATGCCGCTGCTGGCCGACTTTGAAAAGGACGCCGACGCATTCGTCAAGGCCGGTAAGTCGGCTGAGATTCAACCACGTTTCATTGCGATGCTCAACGGCATTCTTGATAACAACGCCGATCGACCGCTCTATATCACTCCCGAGCTCTTGAACGAGGAGCCAGGATTTGCTGTTGGCTGGGAGCCAATGCCGGCCGGACCACTTGTACGCCTTACGCGTCCGGGTACAACACCGAAACAACGCTTCTCCGACGTCGGCCTGGAGAAGGTCATTACTTCGATCGCCGTTCCGCGCGAGCGGCTGGATTCATCGCTAAGTGACCTGACCATGATGGCCATCGGCTCGACGGCCATGTATCACCTTGATGCGCTTTCTGACACCGCCGCATTCCGCCGCTACCGCGCGCAGGCACGCCGGCTTGCCCCCTCGCATCCTATGACGGCACGTCTGGAATCGACCCTACCCTGACAAGTTTTTGGAGTCAATGCTCATGGAACCATCCTACCTCGTCTTTGACCTCGAAACCGTCGGGTTTCCCCTGGAGCATTTCGATGATGTGCAACAAGAGTATCTGCTCAGGAGCGCTGCCACTGACGAGGACCGGGAAAAACGCATCAACGAGTTTGGCCTGAGCCCCATGACCGGATTCATCTCGTGCATTGGCATGCAGATGATGACCAGTGACGGCGCAGAGTGGAACGCAAAGCAGGTGGCGTATTCACTGGACCCGGCGATGTCTGACGATGAGAAGTTCGCACAGACCTCGCTGCCTTCGGGTGCCACTTGGTACCGCGGCAGTGAGCGCGTGATGCTCGAATCTTTCTGGAAGCTCCTGGCCCATCACCGAGGTATCACGCTCATTTCGTTCAACGGACGCAACTTCGACGCCCCTTGGCTGATGCTCCGTAGCGCCGTGCACGGCATACGTCCATCACGCAACCTTATGGATGGAACAAAGTTCAACTACAGCGGCCACATCGACCTGATCGACCGGCTGACGTTCTTTCAGGGGGCTGCCAGTGGCGCTACCCGCAAGTTCAACTTCGACTTCTACGCCAAGTCCTTCGGTATCGCATCTCCCAAAGCCTCCGGCGTGGATGGCTCCAAGGTCGGCGACCTCTTCCATGCCGGCCAGCACACCTCCATCGCCGAATACTGCCTCCGCGATGTGGCTTCAACGTGGGAATTGTTCAAAGCCTGGGAAGCGGTGCTGAGATTTTGATCAGGTGTGAGGTGTGAGGTGTGA
>DNLG01000023.1:0-184 GCA_003488525.1 Bacteroidota bacterium
CAGGCCCTCCATAGGATGCGAAACGCCTCTGCGGCATTCTCATGCTCGCATGCAAAGGTCATCTCCCCTACCTGTTCAACGCCGTCACAGGCAAGTACCTTCTGGGTTTGCTCCCTGCGATACGTATCGACCTCGAAGCGGGTACGCCCCGTGGCCGAAAGATGCCAGCACGAGCGATCGGCAA
>DNLG01000023.1:427-2603 GCA_003488525.1 Bacteroidota bacterium
TTCCACGAACGGATCTCTGATTCGAGCTCACTATTGCCGCTGACCATGGCCAGCGGGATGCCTAAGCTTGCCAGCACGGCAGCATTGACCTCGACCTCGCCGGCGGCGCGTCCGTTCAGTCGGAGCTCACGGATGAGCGAACCGATGTAGGTGTGAGCCAGCAGTCCGCCCGGCGTTCCGGCCATGCTATGATAGCCGATGCAGAAGGCCACATCGGCACCGAACTGCACGCCCTCTAGCTGACAAAGGGGCTTGTTGGACGGCTTGGCTGAGCCGACGACGAGTCGGGCCGAGGGATGAAGCTGCTCAAGCAGAATGTTGCGCATGGTCCCATGACCGTCGCCGACAACGATATCGGCCGCTGGATGCACCAAGAGGATCCCGTCGATGACGGCATTGACGTCGGCCGTGAGCAGCTTCTGCGCCGCGGCATACCCCCTGCCGTCAGGCATGAGCTGATCCTGATGGACCACGCCCGTGGCCCCCTCCATGTCGACAGCGATGAAGACTCTCATGGTTAGACCCACTCGGCTAGTGACGGTTGTTCAATGCTCGTTTCATCCAACACCTCGGCTCTTAGAGCGGCACCATCCTCGCAGACAAGCCGCACGCGGATGGGACGCTTCTGCATCTCCGGCTCACCCGGCAGACGAACGGCAACGTGATTCTCCGTCCACCCGGTCCAGCATCCTGATTCCTGCTCATAGCCCTCGGGAAGAAACGTCCGCTCACGACCGATGTTCGCCCGATGGAACTCGAGCGTGCGCTGCTGACTCATCTGCCGCAGACGTCGCGTACGCTCACGTCGCGTGGCAACATCCACGCTGCCGCCCATTAGCGTTGCATCGGTATCGGCACGCTCGGAGTACGTAAACACGTGCAGATATGCCCAGGGAAGCTCTGCAAGGAACTGTTCTGTCTGACGCGCATGATGTTCGGTCTCGCCGGGGAAGCCCGTGATCACGTCGATACCGACAGCCGCATCCGGTATCCGACCGATGATTTTCTCCACCACCGACCGGTACATCGTCGGATTGTATCGGCGGCGCATGCGGCGCAGGATCTCACCCGAACCGCTCTGCAGCGGGATATGCAGGTGCGGCACGATCGTACGCGACGACGCAAGGAGCTCAATGATACCGTCGCTGATGGTATTGGGTTCGATCGAGCCGAGCCTGACACGGTATGGGAGATCCATGGCCTCGATCATGTGCAGTAGATCGATCATGCGCGATCCGCCTGCATCGGCGTACTCACCGAGATTGATCCCCGAGACAACGCACTCATGAAACCCCTCACGGGCAATGGCCGAGAGCTCCTGACGTACGTCAGAGAGCGTCATCACGCGTGATGGGCCGCGCGCCTTGGGTATCGTGCAGAACGAGCAGGAGTAATCACATCCGTCCTGCACCTTCAGAAACGCCCGCGTACGGGTGTTGATGCGCGATGAGCGTGCCGGTGAGAACAGCGTCTGGCCGGTAAGGGGCGGAACCATCCGCAGAGGTACCGATGACTGCATGATCGTGTCGGCCATCTCCGGGATGCTGATCTTCGAGGCCGTGCCGACCACGGCGCTGACACCGTCGATCGACAGAACCGCATCGGGCTTGAGCTGGGCATAGCATCCGGTAACGACCACACGGGCCGCCGGCGCTGCACGAAGCCCCTTACGCACGACCTTCCGACACTCCACATCGGCGGCTTCGGTAACAGTGCAGGTGTTGACAACCAGCAGGTCCGCCGGCTGACCATATTCCACGATGTCGTGCCCCATCGCGGCAAAGCGCCGCTCGATGGCCGACGTCTCCGTGGCATTTAACTTGCAGCCCAACGTGGTCAGTGCAACGCGCATGACTGCAAAGTTATGTCCTTCTACGGCCAAGAGTAAGGAACACCCATGAGACCGGAAGTTGCATCGTCAGTCGCGCACATCGACATAGTGGTAACACCGGAGATGGTTGCCCGTCTCGGCGACGAGGTCCTGCATCCGGTGTACTCAACGTTCTGGCTCTGCTACCACGCCGAGGTGGCCGCCCGCCGCGCCATTGAACCCTACTTCGAGGGCGATGATAACGCCTGCGGCACCGCACTGAGCATGTCGCATAAGGCCATGGCGGCCGTCGGCGCCTGCGTGCGCATCACGGCACGGGTGACAAGCGTCATCGGCAATCGCATC
>DNLG01000004.1:0-840 GCA_003488525.1 Bacteroidota bacterium
TCGTGGCCTACCGCCTGCATCCGCGGTGGCGTGCAGCCGTGCGCGCCGAACACTTCTCAGATCCCGAATCGGTGATAATACAACCTGCATCAGGTCATGGATTTACTGCGTTTTCAGTTTCGGCGAATATCGACTGGTCGGCAATGTCCATGATCACGATCCGAGCAGAGCTTCGTGGGTTGTTCGCCAACGACCAGGTCTTCCCCGCCACCGGCGGCGTATCGAGGTCCGAAGTCTTCGGCACCGTTACGATAAGCACGAGCCTGTAAAACTCACAACGCTTTGGCTCTGGGCCGCCTACGAAAAAAAAAGCAAGCCCCATGAGCAGTGCGTGATCATGGGGCTTGTAAGGAGGACGAGGCCGAAGCCCCACCCGAAACAAAAATACGTTTTTAGGCTTCGGTGTAGAGTGTCGAATTGTCAACATAGATCAAGTAGTCCTTGATCTTCCCATCGACCATGTTGAACACATTGGCAAAGGGCACTGACAACGTAGAACCGCTATGTCGTGTATAGGTTACAGTTCCCTCGGTGAGAACAAATCCGTCAGCCTCACGAACCTTCAGGTCTGAGTGCTTGATGGCTGCGATCGACTGGAACCATCCCTCGAGAAAGTTGACGATGGTGTCCTTGCCAACCACCGCTGGGTGGTTTGCAAAACGAAACTGGGCATCGTCGGTCAGGAATGTGCCAAAGAGATTGTGATCCTTGGCATCAATACCGCTGAACAGGACCGAAAAATCTGGGTTTGCCATAGTGGTGCGAACTCATTTGGTGATAAAAACTTGAGCGTCGTCAACACAGCGAAACTACGTGATTTATTGCTTTGACCGACCCGTC
>DNLG01000004.1:1027-6380 GCA_003488525.1 Bacteroidota bacterium
GGGCGAGACTGCGTCTCGCCCCTACTCCGTAACTTCGCTGCCTTATGCAGAACTACCGCAACTTTTGCATCATCGCGCACATCGACCACGGCAAGTCAACACTGGCCGACCGTCTGCTGGAACGCACCGGACGGGTGTCGGCGCGCGAGATGACAATGAATCAGATCCTCGACGATAACCCGCTTGAGCAGGAACGCGGCATCACCATTAAGCTGCACGCCATTCAGATGGATTACGCAGCCAAGGATGGAAGTTCCTACAAGCTGAATCTCATTGATACACCCGGACACGTCGACTTTTCCTACGAGGTTTCTCGCTCGCTGAGCGCCTGCGAAGGGGCTCTCCTGGTGGTCGATGCCACGCAGGGCGTGGAAGCACAGACGATCTCGAATCTGTTCATGGCTATCGAGCAGGGCTTGGAGATCATCCCGGTGATCAACAAGATCGACCTGCCTAGTGCGGTGACGACGATCGAAAGCGTCAAGCAGCAGGTGATGGACCTCATCGGCTGTAAAGAAGATGACATGATCCTTGCATCGGCTAAGGCCGGCATCGGTATTGACGAGATCCTCGAGGCAGTTGTTGCCCGTGTGCCGCCGCCCAAGGGTGACCCCAAAGCCCCCTTGCGTGCGCTTATCTACGATTCCGTGTTCGATGCCTATCGCGGTGTGATCGTCTATGTACGGGTGATCGACGGAACAATGCGTGAGAAGGACAAGATCCTCTTCATGGCTACCGGACAGACCTACGAGCTGGATGAAGTAGGGGTGCTGTACATGCAGAGGCAGCGAACGGGCGAGCTCTCGGCCGGGAACGTAGGTTACTTTACCGCTGCGATCCGCAAGCTGCAGGACTCGAAGGTTGGCGACACGGTCACGCTTATGTCTAACCCGACAACGAATCCCATCGAAGGCTTCCGCGAGGTCAAGCCAATGGTGTTCAGTGGCATCTATCCTGCCGACAGCGATGACTTCGAAGACCTGCGCGAAGCACTCGGCAAGCTCTCGCTAAACGACTCGGCCATCACGTTTGAACCCGAGTCCTCGAGCGCGCTCGGCTTCGGATTCCGCTGCGGATTCCTGGGTCTTCTTCACATGGAGATCGTGCAGGAACGCCTCGAACGGGAGTTCAACCAGACGATCGTTACAACGGTGCCGAACGTGCGCTATCAGGTTGTGACGACGCGTGAAGAGGTGCTCTGGGTGGACAATCCGGCGCAGTTGCCGAATCCGACACTGATCAACGAGATCCTCGAGCCATACATCCGTGCGCAGATCATCGCCCCCTCCGAGTATGTGGGGACGATCATGAAGCTGTGCATGGATCGCCGCGGAACAATGATGGGTCAGTCCTATCTCTCGGCCGACCGTGTCGATATGACCTTTGAGCTTCCGCTTGCCGAAGTTGTGTTCGACTTTTACGACAAGCTCAAGAGCAATACACGGGGCTACGCATCGCTCGACTACGAGTATGCGGACTACAAGCCGGGCCAACTGGTGCGCATGGACATACTGCTCAACGGCGAACAGGTGGACGCACTTTCGTCGATCGTCCACCGGCAGAAGGCCCATGAATGGGGCAAGAGACTGTGCTCGAAGCTTCGCGAACTGATCCCGCGGCAGATGTTCGAAGTGGCCATCCAGGCGGCGATCGGTTCAAAGATCATCGCTCGTGAATCGATCAGCGCCATGCGCAAGAACGTTTTGGCCAAGTGTTACGGCGGCGACATTTCCCGTAAGCGCAAGCTGATCGAAAAGCAGAAGGAAGGCAAAAAACGCATGAAGCAGGTCGGCAAGGTCGAGATACCTCAAGAGGCCTTCCACGCCGTTCTCTCACTCGACTGATCGTTTCTTTTATGGCACTCATCGAATCACTTTACCAGCGCATGGGCCGCCTTGGCACGTTCCTTCTGAAGCGGCGGCATGACCGGCTGAATGCCCCAAAGCCTGAGACCCTTAAGGAACATCTCGTTGCGTGGGTCAAGACCATCGTCTGGTCGCTCACCGTCGTGACGATCATCAACGGCCTGGCCCTGGCGTCGTTCGTCGTCCCCACAGGATCGATGGAGAGCACCGTGCTGGCTGGAGAGTTTCTTTTCGTCAACAAGTTTAAGTTCGGACCTTCGACGCCGCAGATCGTGCCCTTTCTCAACATGCCCCTTCCATACTACAAGCTGCCGCCGATCATCGCGCCAAAGCAGGGAGACGTGATCGTCTTCGTGTTTCCGGGAAATCGGGAGGTTGCTGATCCGCCGGCATTCGAGTACTACCTCAAGCGCTGTGTGGCCGTCGCCGGGGATACACTCCAGATCCGCGCCGGACGAGTCTTCGTCAATGGCGCAGAGTATGGCCTTCCGGAGCATGCACAGTTTATGGGGTGGAGCCCTGAGCAGCGGGCTATGGTGTCGGAGGCGGACCGTGAGGCAACCTTCCCTCCGGGACGTGGTTACACGCGCGATGATTATGGTCCGATCCGCATTCCCAAGCAAGGCGACGTGATCCGTCTTACACCGGAGAACTTCCACGAATGGGCCGTGTTTATTGCCCGTGAAGGACATCAGGTTAACGCCGACCTTCGCACGATCGACGGCCAGCCTGCCACAGCCTATACCGTCAAGCGTGATTACGTCTTTGGTATGGGCGACAATCGCGACAACTCGCTTGACTCACGCTTCTGGGGATTCATTCCCGAAGAGGACGTCGTCGGAACACCGATGATCGTCTACTGGTCGCTGCCTGTTGAAACACCGGATGGTCGCCGGCTCTCGCTGATGCAGCGCCTGAAGAACATCCGCTGGGGACGCATCGGCACGATCATCAACTGATGGCCCTCAGCTCACTTCGACACCTCCACGATAGCGCTGACCATGTCGGATAAGGGGCTTGCAGAACTCTCATGGAGGGACATCGCCACCAGTGCCACCGTGGCGATCATCGTTGCCCTGCTCCTGAGGGTCTTCATCGTTGGTGCGTTTGAGATACCGTCGCATTCGATGGAGAACACCCTCCTACCGGGCGATTACATCGTCGTCAACAAGCTCGCCTACACGCTCCGCGATGTGCGCCGCGGTGACGTCGTGATCTTTCATCATCAGGCCGATACGTCAATGGTTCGCGAGACCTACGTCAAACGCGTGATCGGACTCCCATCGGATACAGTTACACTTACCCATGAAGGGGTATGGGTCAATGGTCGCCCCCTACCAGATCCGCCGCAGTGTAAACTACCGGCCGACCCTGTGCTTGCCTCCCAGAGGAGTCCGGTGGAGATCGTCGTCGGGCCCGACTCACTGTTCGTGCTGGGCGATAATCGCCGAAACTCTTTTGATTCCCGATACTGGGGATGCCTTCCCGTGGCAGCCGTGATAGGGACGCCGCTCTTCATCTACTGGTCGCGCGGTGGCAGCACGGATAATCCCCTGCCCCATATCCGCTGGGACCGCGTACTGTCGAGAGTTGAGTGATGTTCGGACTCTACCTGCATATCCCCTTCTGCGAAAAGAAGTGCTCATACTGCGATTTCTACAGTATTGAGTCGACAGAGCACATCCAGCGATTCGTTGAAACACTCAAGCGCGAGATCGATCTGCGTGCGGCGACGTATGATGGCACCGCCTTTACGTCGGTATTCTTCGGTGGCGGCACGCCTTCGCTGCTTCACCCTGATGAGATCATGGTGATCACCACACTTCTGCGCTCGCACTTCGTGTTCAGCGACGATTGCGAGTGGACCATGGAGTGCAACCCCGGAACGGTGACGCTCGAACGGCTTGAGGGATATCGGCGCAGCGGCATCAATCGGCTTTCCTTCGGCGTGCAGTCATTTCAGCCGGCCGAGCTGGAATTCCTTGATCGTATCCACAACGCCGACCAGGCAGCGGTGTCGATGCACCTTGCCCGGCGTGCAGGATTTGACAATGTGAACATGGACCTGATGTTTGCCGTGCCCGGGCAGACCATCGAAACACTGCGCGACAACCTGCGACGCATGATCGAACTGCAACCGGACCACATCTCGGCCTACTCGCTTATCTATGAACACGGCACTCCTCTCTATGCCGATCTCCTGAAGGGGCGCGTGACGCCCCTTCCCGAAGAGGTCGACGCCGAGATGTACCACCTGGTGATCTCAACACTGCGCCAGCACGGGTATCATCAGTACGAGGTCAGCAACTTTGCCCGGCCCGGCCGGGAGTGTCGCCATAACCTTACCTACTGGCACGGTGAGCCATATCTGTCGGTCGGCCCAAGCGCCCACGGCTTTCTCGGAACGACCCGCTACTGGAACTACCGCTCCCTGAGTGCATGGACTGATCACGTCATGAAGGGGGCGTTACCGGAAGCCAATCATGAACACCTCTCGGCATCCGATCTGCTGACCGAGCATGTGTTTCTGCACCTGCGCGCCGACGGACTGCGCCTGGCGGAGGTGCAGCGGCGCTTCGGTCTGGATGTTCGGCAGCGACTTCAGCCCGATCTAACCTACTGGATCGAGGCTGGCTTCGTGAACGACCACAACGACGTCCTGTCTCTGACCGCTGAAGGTTACCGTGTCTGCGACGAGATCAGCTCCAAGGCCGCTGCCCGCATGGCGGGATAGATCGCCGCGGCTGACGAGACCATGACGGCACACACTGCCGTGGTCACCACGTCAACGGTCTGCACGTCGAGCGGCAGTGCCGGAATGAGATACCCCTGCGACATATCAAAGCGTATCCACTGAAAGTGCAGCTGACCCCAGCAAAGCGCAAGTCCGATCACGGTTCCAAGACCGGCACTGATGACGCCGATAAACAGACCCTGCCAGACGTAGATCCGCGCGATCGTCGTATTGGTCATCCCCATGGTCTTGAGCATCGCAATATCATGCCGCTTCTCCACCACACCCATCGTCAGCGAAACCAGAATGCTGAAGGCGGCAACCACGATGATCAGCAGCAGCACCACAAATGAACCGAGCCGCTCGAGTCGCATCGTATCATACACACCACTGTTGATCTGCTGCCATGTCTCGATGCGCGCTGCCGACCCAAGAGATGCCGCCAGCTCGGCGGCTACCTGCTCGGAGCGCTCCGGCTGATCAATGCGCACATGCCACTCGGTGGGCTCGGAGGAGGCGATAAGGGGCGTCAGCACTTCAGCCGAAAGGTACACGGTGGATGCGTCGACATCTCGAGAAGCGTTGGACTGAAAGACACCGACCACGACGACGGGTGTACCTGAGGGCATGGACATCATCGTTAGCGCCGATTCGATCTGCCGCGGACTTATCACACGCAACGTGTCACCAAGAAAGAGATTCAGCGACTGTGCAACACCGGAGCTGACAACGACTCCGGCAATACCATCACGCA
>DNLG01000004.1:6655-21063 GCA_003488525.1 Bacteroidota bacterium
GGAGACCAGCCCCGGGATGCTCCATCGAGCGTCGACCCTGAAGCAGCCGTCACACGCAAGTGCGGTCCGAAGGACGTCATGAGATCATGCGCCACATCGCGAAAGCCATTGAAGAGCGACATAACGATGATCAGTGCTGCCGTTCCAATGATGATGCCCAGACCAGAGAGCACACCGATCAGGCCGATGAAAGAGAATCGGCGTGGACGGAGATATCGTAGGGCGATCGTGAGGTCAATGTTCATCGGCGTTTCAGCTGCGCGAGCAGGTCGGCCTGCACACGCACGGGCGATGAGCCCGGGCTGACGCGAACATACGAACCGTCGGACTGGAGCTGACGGGCCTTGACGTTGTCATCAAGGTAATGGGCAAGAAGCTCACGGAGCTTCTTGCGCACACGCCGATCAAGCACGGGAAAGGCGATCTCCACACGACGCTCCATGTTGCGCGGCATCCAGTCGGCACTGGAGATGTAGACCGTCTCTTCGCCACCATTGCGAAACCAGAAGATCCGGCTGTGCTCGAGAAACCGGTCGAGTACACTACGCACCGTGATGGTCTCGCTGACGCCGGCAATGCCCGGCTTCAGGCAGCAGACACCGCGGATGATAAGGTCGACCTTGACGCCGGCCATCGAAGCTCGGTAGAGTGCCTTGATGATCTTGGCATCAATCAGCGCATTCATCTTGGCGATGATGTATCCCTGACGTCCGGCCTTTTGATGCTCGATCTCTTTTTCGATGTGTCCGATGAACGTCTCGCGGAGGTTCAACGGCGCTACGGCAAGATGCTGCCATTGGGCATGACGCGAATATCCCGTCAGCAGATTGAACAGGTGTACAAAGTCGCGTTCCAGCTCCTGACGTCCAGTGAAGATGCCAACGTCCGTGTAGAGTCGACTAGTCGAAAGATTATAGTTACCGGTTGCCACGTGCGCATAGGTCAGCACGCTGCGGCCTTCTCTGCGAATGACCAGGCAGACCTTACAGTGGACCTTCAGGCCCATGACGCCATAGACCACGTGCACGCCGGACTGTTCCAGAGCGCGTGCCCAGGCGATGTTCGTCTCTTCGTCAAACCGCGCCTTGAGCTCAACAAACGCCGTGACATTCTTACCGAGACTTGCGGCGCGCTTCAACGCATCGATCACCGGTGAACGGCCACCGGCTCGGTAGAGCGTGATCTTGATGGCAAGCACGTTCGGGTCATCGACGGCCGCCTCAATGAACTTCACCACGGAGTTACTGAATGAATCGAACGGGTGATGCACGAACAGATCGCGTTCCTTGAGCACATCGAAGATGCTTACTCCCTCGGCCTCAAACTCGGGAAGCACGCGTGATGTGAAGGGGGCATCTTTGAGCTTGCGCTTGTCCAGCTGCAGCAGCACCAGAAAGTCCTGCAGATTCAACGGAATCTCAACCGGATAGACATCCGACATGTCCAGCTCAAGAGCCCGCGTAAAGAACTGCATGAGCCCCTTGGGCATGTCCGAAGCAACTTCCATGCGCACGGCATCGGTGCCCCAGCGACGCTGACGAATACCCTCGGCAACGGCCGTGATCAGGTCATTGGCCTCGTCCTCGGCGATCTCCACGTCCGCATCACGCGTGACGCGGAAGAGATGACTTTCGGCGATGCGGTGTCCGGGAAAGAGAATTCCGGCGTGCGCCCGAATGATCTCCTCAAGCAGCACGTAGTGGTGGCCCCCTGTTCGTGGTATCTTCAACAGCCGGGGCAGTGCCGATGGCAGCTGCACTACGGCAACCTTTGATTCATCATCGTCGGCTACCTCGTCATAGAGCACAAAGGCAACCGTCAGCGACCTGTTGAGGAGTCGTGGAAACGGATGTCCTGGGTCAAGGGCAAGGGGCGTCAGAACAGGCAGAATGTTATCGATGAAGTCTGTCTCGATCTCCAACCGTTCCGACTTTGTCAGATCACCGAACGAGTGGATGATGATGCCTTCTTTGATGAGCGACGGCTTGACGGACTCGTTCCAGATACTCGCCTGGCGCTTATAGAGCGGAAGCAGTCGCGTGCGGATCTCGCGGATCTGATCCTGCGGTGCCATACCGTCCTCAGACAGCTCGGTCACCCCCGAGGTGATCTGCTCCTGCAGACCGGCCACGCGGATCATAAAGAACTCGTCGAGGTTGGTCGAGAAGATCGACAGGAACTTAAGCCGCTCCAGGAGCGGGTGCTGCATGTCGTCGGCTTCGTCAAGCACACGCTTGTTGAACTCAATCCAGGAGAGTTCGCGGTTGAGGTAGAGTCCTTCGTCGTCGAGGTCGATCTCGAAGGCCACACCGTCTGCCGGTGTTGGCAAGGGGGCTGAACCCGACCGTGCGGAAGGTCGGCGTCGTTGCGGGGTAGTCTTCATACGTGGCTCAGGTCACGAAGCTACCGATCCTTTCGTGCATTGCCGTGTTATCTTTTCATCGGCGGAAGGTCGCTCTGACCAACGTTGACAAGACAGCGCTCGACATGATGATCGGTGGTTGAAAGCGCCGTGCACTCGAGCACGGCCACGTAGGTGCCGACGCTTACCGCCGCGCCCGTGGTGGCGTCACGCATGTCCCACACTGCCGACCCAGTTCGACCGATGACCTCGCCATTGAGAAGCTCGGCAACCTGGATCCCGTCGAGTCTGAAGATCCTCATCCGGCCGATGCCCTGCTCGATGGGTTGCTCCCAGGTGATCACGCAAGGATAGAATGCCGATGACATCACCGCCGAACATGGATCCGGCCAGCTTCGCATGCCCACGATCACAGGTGGCGGCAGCCCGACGCTGTTCGGCCCGCCGGGAGTTCCGCCCGACGGGTGGACGCATGTCGTCCATGCCGCCAAGCCCCCTGAGCTCGTCCACGGTGCACGGCGTTCAAGCGAGCGGCCGCGCGTGGTCAGGATCGCTACATGCGCATCGTCATCGTAGGTAACCCTCTCAACAACCAGACCCTCGGGAGTGCGCAGTGTTACGGCATCCGATGTGGCATTGATGTTCATGGCCGGACGCATCAGCGTCCAGTATCCTACTCCCTGCATATGCCGTAGCGCCGTATCGACCGATACGGCCATATAGGCAGACGGCAGGATCAGTGCCGGCGGAAGGATCACGCACCGACGTCCCGATGCATCCTCCAGCGTCCAGCCAGCAACGTCCAGGGGCCGCGGCGTGCCGTTCCAGATCTCCACATACTCGGTCTGATGATCGTCCGGCTCGGCCATCATCTCCGTAATGGTGATCCCCGGCCCAAGGGGCGCAGCAGTGATGCTCACCTCCAGCGTGTCGTTCTCCGGTCGATCATCGCCGGCATTGATCGTAACGCGAAGAACTATCGTTCTCACCGTGTCGGCTCGGCCGAGATCCAGATGGTCGATGGTTATCTCGCTGCTTCTGCCCGGTTCAAGGGGCGGGATCTCTCCGCGGCGGTGGTCAGCGCCAATTTCAATGACGAACCGCCGCGCAGCAGACGTCAGGAGTCCGGCATTGCGCATGCTGACGGTGATCGACGAGTCGAGTACCTGCAGAGGCATCACACGTACATCTTGTGGCAGCAGGACACAGGAATTCAGTGTTCCGCAGCTTGCACTGTCTCGGCGCTGCGAGGCCGACCATGACGATCGGTACGTTACGGTGCCGTCGACCCATTCACCGCAGCGCTCAATGCTGCGTCCACGCACATGCCGTCGCATGTCATACGTCACCGAATCGACGATCGACGAGTCGGAGCTGCGCAGCTCTACGCGGTCGACCGTGTTGTTGAGCGACGGCAATTGGCACTCGATGACAACAACGTCTGCCGGAATCGATCGCGTTTCGGCCAGTGCCTCCGCATCCGGTGTTAGAACGGCAAAGCCCCCTGCCGGAATAGTCACATCAGCAATTGACGCATACGTGCGGCTGTCGCAGATCATCCACGAGACAAGCCTCAACGGACGACCGCCGGTGTTAACGCACTCCACCCATTCCGGCTCTCCTGATGCCGGTGTTGGATGCACTTCCGTGATAAGCAGCTGCGCCGACATGGTCGCAGGAACAGCCAGCGGTGCCAATACGCAGGCGAGCCCGCAGGCGATCACGCAGGCGCACGTGCAGGCAGCATGCACGGCATCGTGCAGAACACCAGGAATTGAAAGGGAGTATGTCATACCCCCCTTGTACGGCAACGTCGAGTTAGCGTGACATTAGCACGGCAACGATCTGCTCGAGCAACGTTACATCGTCTGCCGAAAACCGATCAACGACCGGACTGTCCACATCCAGAACACCAACCAGAACACCGGCACGGATCATCGGTACAACGATCTCACTGCGACTGGCAGCATCACAGGCAATGTGTCCGGGAAATGCCTCTACGTCCGGAACAACAAGTGTGCGACGCTCCTGCGCGGCCGTTCCGCATACGCCACGTCCAAGGGCAATGCGAATGCAGGCCGGCCTGCCGTGGAAGGGTCCAAGCACCAGCTCCGTTCCATCGAAAAGGTAGAATCCGCACCAGTTCACCTCCGCAAGCGCGTGATACATGATCGACGCAGCATTAGCCAGGTTGGCAACCAGGTTATGCTCTCCTGCGGTGACGTGCTGCACGGTGTGCAGGATTGACTCCCGCAGGAGCCGCGGATCAGTGGAGCGGTCTGGCAGTGTGAACATACCGGTCGGGTTTCAACGTCGGATGGTGAGCGTGGTGACGTGTGTTGTCAGTGGCATCACAAAGCGCACGTAGTAGGTCCCCTGTGCCAGTGGGGATACGTCGATGTCATGTCCGCCGGCACTGATCTCTCGGCGCGCAACCACACGTCCGTGGACGTCAACGATCTCTACTGTCGACGGCGATGCCGATGCGACCTTGATGAGATCACTTGCCGGATTCGGCATCACGTGCGGTGTCGATGGCAGCGACGCGTCGCCGTCACGGGGCTCATCGACCGACACCAGAACAGGCAGGGTCACCTGCACGCGCGTCTGATCTGAGCAGCCGCCCGGCCATGTGCGCGTGACCGTTATGATGCCAGCCGTATCGGCGGCATTCCAGCGCACCACGGCTGATGTCGATGAAGGATCTGATTGAAGCACGCCGCCGATCACGCTCCATGAATGCGAGGCATCGCGGATCTCGCGCACGTCGTATGCTGCCGTGTCACCGCGCTGCACGATGCGGCGACCCGACACCACAGCTGCAGCATGGGCGAGCTTGGCGCGGACCGTGTCCCAGCGGAACTCGACGTCACTGCGAGCTGCGGCATTGCGACGTGTAACGTCGACCGTGCGAAGCCCCCTGCCCTCATCAAGCAGCCAAGAGCCGAGCAGGCCGCTTTGTGGCTCAGTGAACCGGTCATACATCGACTGGCGGATCTGCTGCTGACTGCGCATGGTGTTCCATATGCGGAAATCGCGCATCGTTCCCTTCCAGTAGGTTCTCGAAAACGGATTGCCGCCCAGCGTAAGCTGACGTAGCTCACCCGGTGCGCCCGTGAAGTTTGATGACGCCGCAAGAACGCCGTCGTAGTAGATCGACATCGAATCATGCCCGTTGCTCACCAGCGCTACGTGCGTCCACTTGCCGAGGTTCTTTTCATACGAAGTCGAAACGCGGCCTTCTTCACGCCAGTTACCGTAATCCCAGTAAAGATTTTTATCACTCCACGGAGCATGCGACTGGAATCGACGGGATTCGTTGTCGGCCGCGCCGACCATGAACGAGACACTGTTCATCAGCTGAGATGTCTCCACGTAGCTCCAGTACTCGACCGTTGCGGCCCGACCGTTATACAGGAAGTTCTCCGAAATGAGCCGGTTGCCATTGCCCTCAAACGTCACCGCGCTGTTGGTGCAGGGCGTACGCGTCGTGATCGACCCAGTTGTCCACGGTCCGTCTCCGTACGTGCTGCGTGGCCGCACGCGCAGTTCCATGGTCGAATCAGCCGGAAGTCCGCGAAGCGCATACGACACGGCAGAAGCGCCGGCCGGATGAGAGATGTTGTTCACGTCGATCATCACGCCCTTCGAGGCCGTATCTACCACCTGGAGCTGATACCACAGTGCTCCGCGGGTTACCGAGCTTGACTGCCATGCAACGTCATGCACGGCGTTTCGTACCGACGGTGCAAGGCCGGTTCCGGATGTGAACCTCGATGCAGTGAGATTGACCGGATCGTCACAGACAATACCTGCCTGACTTGGCTTCCACATGCCGTCGGCGCTCAGCGTCAGGGTACGTCCGCGTACGCCATCGCGTGCGGACCGTGCAGCCCCCTCATCGAAACGCCACCAGCCAACGACCTTGGCGTTATCCGATGCCGGTGGCAATCGACGTCCCATGCTGCTGCGGATCTCCTCTGCGCTGCGAACGACATTCCAGATGCGGAATTCATCGACCAAGCCGTTGAACCATGTCGAGGTGCGCATGCCACCAATGGTCAGCTCTTTGAGTCCGGTTGGCTGTCCCGCCTCATTGGCCGAGCCGACAAGTTCGCCGTTCACATAGATGGCCTTGAACGTTGCACCATCACTGACGAGCGCGATGTGCGTCCAGCGATCAAAGTTGCCGTCGCCGAACGGTGCTGAAATACGCCCCTTGCCACCAAGGTTGCCGTAGTCCCAGTATATGCGTCGATCCTCCCATGGCACATGCGCCTGAAAGCGGTTGCCACCGTCATCGGTTTCACCGATCATGAAGGTGGTCGTCGGACGCAGCGTCGAGCGGCGCACATAGGTCCAGAATTCAACCGTGACCGGTCCGCCGTTCCATGTGAGCGTGGGATCGGTGGCCTTCTGGCCCTGACCATTAAACTCGACAGCAGAGCCTGCGCAGTTCTTTGTCGTGATGAAGGTGGAGGGGGCTGACCAAGGACCGACGAGGGTCTGATTCATCGCGCGGACGCGCCAGCGACGAGTGACGTTGAAGTCGAGCGGAACAATGATGTGACCAGCATCGCGCACAACATAGACGCGCTCAAGATCCTGGAATGAGGCGTCGGTGGCGACGTTGATTTCATACTGATCGGCGCCCGGCACGCCGGACCATACCAGGTCAGCCATTGCCGGCACACCTTGCGATGCATCCGGAGGCGAGATAAGTCCGGGGGCCTGCAGCACCGCGCCGGCAGCAAAGGACTGTGGCAATTCGCTGGCCACCGGTGTAAAGACGCTCTGCTGCGAACCAAGCGAAGTTCGAAGGGCGTAGTAGTAGCGTCGACCATTTTCAAGACCATCGTCGACGTAGGTGTCAACCGACCTGCGAAGCGTACGGATGCGCGACAGACCTGTGGCGCTTTCGCCACGCCAGATCTCAATGCGCGCCGATTCATCCACATCGAACAACGACCACTGCAGGATCACGCGATTTGCGCCGGCTTCAAGTCGCAGGCCGTACGGAGGATTGACACCGACGGAGTTGTACTCCCGCCAGAACCGATTGTTGTTTTTGTTCGAGTCATCCTTGGCATCAGCGTACATCTCGATGACATGCACGCCGTTTGCCATGACTGGTGTTTTCGGAAACGCGATGGTATCCTGGGCAAGCCCCTTGAGCATCGGGTGTATGATGGTCGTGTCAAATGACGCCTCTGTGGCACGCGTCCAGCGCATGGTTAGCCGAACAGAGATGTTCTTCAGGTCTGTCGTTCCGTTGTTGCGGATAACCACCCTCGGCACAAACGGCGTTGCGATCATGCTGTCGGTCGACGGATCGACGATGTCGTAGGCCTGCACATCCTGCTGCGTAGCTATCGTGAACGTTGCATCGGAGATGTCCATGGCCGAGGCGTTGCGTGCGCTACGGATGCGCACAAGGCATGTGCTGGAGGGCGTGTACGGGACCACCCAGTCGTAGGATCCCGAGGCCGACTCCACGAAGGTCTGCACGGTGAACCACTCGGCACCGGCATTGGATGAGTACTCGATGTAGACACCGGGTGCCTGCGTAGCCGTGAAGGTGATCTTGGCGATCTGACCGGAGACGAGCGTTTCACCACCGTTGGGTGACGTTACGCGAATGGTACCCGTGTCACGATCGACAACGCGAAAGGGGCGCGTCAGAGCATTGTTTGTTGTGAACCTGTCCGACGGTAGCTCAAGTGCCACACGAGCCAGATAGTCCGCCGCCGTGTCGAGTGCAACGCCAGTAAAGCTGATCACCTGTGACTGCCCCGGATCAAGCCGTCCAATGGTCGTGGTCATGGTCTTGCTGACCGTGTTATCGAGCCGAGTGAGCGAGCATCGCAGAACGGCTCCGGTAACGGCTCGACGTCCGATGTTTCGCACCACTGCCGACGGAGTAAAGCTTGTCTTGGTGATCACTGAGCCACCACTGATCGGCATACGGATATCGACCACCGCAAGGTCCGTGTCCTGCTGCGCCGGCTCCGGTCCGGTGCAGCCCGAGTTTGCCAGCACACGATTGAACAACGTGGCCACGCGCGGGTGAAACTGCAGCTCTGTTCCGAGCGACTGCAGGTGACAGTAACTCATGATCGTGCCGCGTCGAGTACGTGTTCCCTGATAACATCCGCCTTCGGCATTCCAGCACGAGTCGATCGGAGGATTCCAACCACAGTTATGCGTGTGTGATGAGCCGATGTTGTGACCGAGCTCGTGCGACGTCACATCGACGTCCCACTGGTACCCCGGAGCCGGGAAGTTGACGCGTCCGTCGACACCCGAAACATTGTATCCAAAGCCACTGCAGAGCACGCCCACCCATGCAAGACCACCGCCGCCTTCGCCCGAGAGAAGGCACGTGACGCTGCGGTTGACGTGCTGCATTGTACCGTTCCAGTGATCCCGAAGCTTGCCCAGCTTTTCACCGATGTCACCCGGATACGGATCGGTAGATGTCCACACTCGCAGGTAGGGCACGCGAACGATCACATTTGCATCACGCAGAAACACCATCGCATCCGCGCCGATGATGGCGATTGCTGATGTGGCAACAGTGGTGAGGTTACTTCCAAGATTCTTGTAGAGCGACTCTGTGCAGTCGAGCGCAAGGTGCAGTGATCGGCGCGTAGCATCCTGAGTCAGGTCGCCCTCAGCCCCCTTGGCACGTTCCCAGGCGCTGACCATTGCCATGATCGAATCTGCACGCTGCTGGTAGTCGGGAAGTGTTTCCGATAAACACTGACGCGCCGAGCCGGGGCTCTGGGTGACTTCGTAAACGACGTGCGTGGCCATGCGGCCGCTGATCACCGTGTCGGGCGAGATCAGATACCGCCGACGTCCCTCGGGTTCGGGCACCTCGATGAAACCCACCACGTGATGGTCGAAAGCCGCAAGAAAGACCGACGAACCGACCAGTCCGTCAATGGTCCCCGAAAACAGTCCATGCCGGGGCAGATCAAGACTGCGCTCGGCGTCGGCAGAGCGCGCGATCATCACCGCCTCGGGCAAGAAGAGTTGGAAGCCTTTACCGGAAACGCTCACCGTCCGACCCGGGATCGGAATGCTCAGACGCACGGGTTGCTGGCTCGCGAAGGTCTCAGGCAGACCCGCCGGCGGCGTGATCAGCGAGCGCTGCTGCGGCAGGGTCGCCCGGCTCCGTAGGCGATCGATGCCCACCGGAGCGAAGGATAACTGGGCCATCGAAGGCAACGCCCAGCAAAGAAGAAACACGTGCAGAATGGCGATTCGGAAGGTCGACGGCATTCAATACCTCGGTGTGACAAAGTGCGGCCAAAATACCCCGTTCCGTGCTCATATTTGGGGATGAAATCGCTCTTCGACCCGCCGTCGGACGCCGCCGATCGAATCCTGGAATTGCGGCGCCAGATACTGCATCATGACCGGCTCTACTACGTCGAGGCCCGTCCCGAGATCTCCGACCGCGACTACGACGCCCTGCTGGACGAACTCATCCGCCTTGAGAAGGAGAATCCCGAACTGCTCACGCCCGATTCTCCCTCGCAGCGTGTAGGGGGCGAACCGATCGGAACGTTTGAAACCGTCACCCACAGCGTTCCGATGCTGTCGCTGGCAAACACCTATTCGCGACAGGAGGTAGAGGACTTCGACCGTCGCGTACGGCAGGGGTTGGAGGGGGCTACACCGAGCTACGTCTGCGAGTTGAAGTACGACGGCGTGGCCATGTCGCTCACGTATCGAGATGGTCTGCTGGTGCAGGCGGCAACGCGCGGCGATGGGCAGACCGGCGACGACGTCACAGCCAACGTGCGCACCATCCACGCCGTGCCCCTTCGCTTGGATCACCCCACGATCGGCACAGTGACGGTGCGCGGCGAAGTCTACATGCTCAACGAAACGTTTCTCGAGATCAACCGCCAGGCTGAAGCACGCGGCGAGAAGACCTATGCAAACCCGCGCAACCTGACGGCTGGTACGCTCAAGCAGAAGGATCCTAAAGCTGTTGCCCGCAGGCGACTCGAGTTCGTTGCCTACTGGATCGACACACAGGATGCCGATCTACGGTCGCACTCGGGCAATCTTGAGCTTCTGGCAACGATGGGCTTTCCTATTTCACCGGCTACGGCCACGTGCAGTAACGTTGACGAGATCATGGTCTTTCTGAGCGAGTGGGACGAGCGGCGTTTTGATCTGCCATTTCAGATCGATGGCGTGGTCATCAAGGTTGACGCACTGCGTCAGCAGGCAGAGCTTGGCTCCGTGGCCCGCTCACCGCGCTGGGCGATCGCTTACAAGTACGAAGCCCGCAAGGCACAGGCGCGCCTGCTGGACATCACTCTCCAGGTCGGCCGTACCGGCGTGGTCACCCCCGTTGCCGAACTCCAACCCACGCTGCTGGCGGGCTCAACCATATCAAGGGCAACGCTGCACAACGAGGACTTTGTGCACGAACTTGACCTGCGCATCGGCGACATG
This sequence comes from Bacteroidota bacterium, assembly GCA_003488525.1. Taxonomy (GTDB): domain Bacteria; phylum Bacteroidota; class Ignavibacteria; order Kapaibacteriales; family Kapaibacteriaceae; genus UBA10438. The sequence continues at coordinate 17,496 of DNLG01000004.1, forward strand.
GTGGTGATCGAAAAAGGGGGCGACGTGATTCCCAAGGTCAGCGGCGTGGTTGCTGAACTCCGGCCCCAGCAGGCGCAGCCCTGGAGTATGCCGCACGTCTGTCCATGTGACCGCCACTCCCATATTCACCGTCCGGATGGAAGTGCGCAGTGGTTCTGTAATGACGGCAAGTGTCCCTGGCAACTACGGCGTACGCTCGAACACTTCGCCTCGCGCGATGCAATGGATATCGACGGCCTTGGTGAAAAGGCCATTGAGCAGTTTATCGAGGCCGGACTTCTGACGTCGATCGCCGACATCTACCGGCTCGGCGATCGGCAAGACGAGATCCTGCGTCTGGAGCGATGGGCACCCAAGAGCCTGCAGCGTCTGCTCGATGGCATCGAAGAAAGCAAAACACGCCCCTTCGAGCGGGTCCTGTTTGCCCTCGGCATACGCTTTGTCGGAGAAGGTGTGGCCAAGATCCTTGCCCGCAGCTTCGCCTCGATGGACGCGCTTCAAGGGGCGACCCGTGAGCACCTGACATCGGTCAATGAGATCGGCCACGCGATTGCCGAGTCCATCATCGCCTACATGTCGGAAGAAGACAACCGCGAGCAGATCTCCTCACTGCGCCGATGTGGACTGCAGATGGAGTCGGCCGCCGGCGTTGTGACCAGTAATGAGATGGCCGGGATGACCTTTGTGTTCACCGGTGAGCTGACGCGCATGACGCGCAGGCAAGCCGAAGAGGCCGTCGAACAGCGAGGAGGCAAGGCCTCCGGATCGGTCTCAAAGAAGACAAGCTTCGTCGTTGCCGGCGAGTCCGCCGGAAGCAAGCTGGAGAAAGCTCGCGCGCTCGGAGTGCCGGTGATCAGTCAGGAGGAGTTCCTCGCCATGATCACGAGCCCAGGTTCCAGTTGATGTTCACGATCAGCTGGTTACGAAGCTGTGTGGCCGGACCCGTCGTACCATCGGTGCGCAGCACCGGAATGCGGTCGTCATAAAACACATCGGCCAGCCATTGAATGTTCAGCCAGTTGTTGACCTTCATCATTACGGCATTTTCGAGCGTGACCACCCAGAGGTCGGGAGTCTCATACGGCATAAAGCCGTTGAACCTTGTGCGCAGCGTCACATTGGTGAACATTTCCCAGTCAATACTGGCGTTGAGCACCGCACCGAGTGAAGTACGTGAGCGCTCTCCGGGCGCAAGACCGAAGACCCCGTCGCCCGTTGCCACGCCGGCAGCGATGATGCGATCATCCGATACAAACGTCGAACGTGAAGACAGAGGTGCGGCAAGAATCCGCACCTGCGATACCGGCCGGAGCTCGGCACCAAGAGCGGCCGTCAGAAACGCCGGGGCGAAGAAACTCGAGATCAGCGTTGGATTACCAAGCGTGTCGAGCGCTCCATAATTGAAGCCATCGACGAACTGCGAACGCAGATCGACGAAGCCAGTGAAGCGATACCAATCAGCGGTCCTATGCGAGGCCCGCGTGCTGAGAATGATGCGGTCGTCCGACTTCTGGATGGCCTGCTTGCCCTGACGCACAAGACCATAGCCGAGCTGCATTTCATTGTCCCAGTAGAACACCGAGTCAGTATAGTCGTAGGATGCCAGACAGTTCAGAGCCACGCTGATGGCGTCCTGACCGCCCCCTGTCCAGTTCGTCAGCTGCACCGTGGTAAAGCCCACACCGAACTTGGTGTACCATGACCATGGCCCGGCCTGCGCCTTCTGCGTCGGAATCTTCGTCAGAGAATCAACCGTGATCTTGGAATCCACCTGCGCCACAAGCGGACGCGCAATGGTCATCAAAAGCACAAATGCGCCCAGTAGGCTTCCACGCATACCCCGTCCCCTTGGTCGTAGTGAAAAGATGCTGCAAATGTATGCGATAGGTCGGCTTACACTAACTTCGCGGCTCCGATTTTGGATCTCCCCGGAATTCCGGCCTACCGCATGCCCCCTGAACGTCGTCCAACCGCACTGCCAATTCCAACGCGTCTTCGCTCGACACCGGGGCCATCGGCGCGTGAGGTGGTCATTGCCATGGTCGACAGCGATTTTGTGGCGCATCCTGATCTAGTCCAGCCGGTCAACCGCATCATCCGCTACGTCGACGCTGTCCGCCAGTGCGTTCCGGAGCACCCGCCGGCTGTGGCCCGCGACCGGCACTGGCATGGGACCATGACTGCCTGCACGGCAGCGGGTAACGGATACCTTTCGCGGGGCATGTACACTTCGCTGGCGCCCGATGCGCCGCTGGTGCTTATCCGCACGATGCACGACAACGGGCGCATCCCGACGTCGACCATCGCCTGGGCGCTCGAATGGATCGCCGAGAATGCATCATCTCTCGGAATCCGGGTCGTGAACATCAGCGTCTATGCCGACGAGATTGATCACACCCTGCGGCATCCTGTCAATGCAGCCGTCGAGGCTCTCACCGCACAGGGCATCGTTGTCGTTGCCGCTGCCGGTAACAATCCGATGGCACCGATCCGCCCCCCGGCAGCAGCCCCGAGTGCCATCACCGTTGGAGGGCTCGACGATAACAACACGGTGCGGCGGGATGATAACGTCATGTATCACTCGACGTTTGGGATCACTGACCTCGGGATGCAGAAGCCCGACGTGATCGCGCCGGCACTGTGGCTGGCCGGTCCGCTTCTGCCGGGCACATCTCAGCAGCGTCGTGCCGGTGCTCTCTTTGCCCTTGATGCAATGTCCGATGACATGCTGTGCAGGTCGGCTGCCCGCGTTGCCGCTGCGGCCGGACTTGAGGCAGAGGCCTGGAGCTCGGCCGATGCGTCGATTCTGCGGCAGTCGATCGACGAGGCGATCATCCATGACAAGCTGGTAGCCCCCTACTATAAGCTGGTCGATGGTACGTCCTTTGCAGCACCGATCGTTGCCGGAGCCATAGCCCAGATGCTCGCCTGTGATGGGTCGCTCACGCCGGCCAGCATCAAGAGCATCCTCATGCAGACGGCACGCCCCCTTCGTGATGTGGCCCCTACGCGTCAGGGGGCCGGCATGGTGGATCCGGCGGCGGCGCTGGACGTGGTACGCCAGAGCGGCTCTACGCCGTAGTTTTGTCTCCATGCTACGTTATCTCCTTCTGCTTGTCGTGTCGACCGTGATCGCGTCGGCACAGGTTTCGACGACGGCCGTTGATGGACTGCGCGACAAGCGCATTCCGACGGTGGTCTACTTTAACTGCACGGTCGTGCCATCACCGGGTTCGCGTATCGATTCGGCCGTCATCATCGTGCGCGGCGAGCGCATTGCAGACGTGGGCCGAAATCTGGCGATTCCGCCCGGCGCAGTCCTGCGCGATCTTCGCGGGGCCTGGGTGTACGCCGGCTTCGTCGAGCCGTTTCTACCCATCTCGTCGTTCAGCAAGAGTGCCACCGGCGGTGGACAGAACTGGGGCGACGATGGCGATCCGGTAACACCGCGTCAGCAGGGTGCTCGATACTGGAACCAGGCGGTGCGTCCTGAGCGACGGGCCTCGGCTGATCTCACAATACCGGCCGACGCCGTCAGGGAATGGCAGAACGTGGGATTCGGAGCTGC
>DNLG01000004.1:21253-24302 GCA_003488525.1 Bacteroidota bacterium
GGGGACGGCATCCCAGACGATCATCAACGACGATGTCTATCAGGCACTGTCATTCACCAAGGGATCGAGCAAGACACCATACCCGTCGTCACAGATGGGCTCGATTGCCCTGATCCGCCAGGCGTTCTATGACGCCGACTGGTATGGACGGGCACACGCGGCTGCGGCAAGGGGCTCGGCACAGCGTCCACCGGAGTTCAATCACTCCCTCGATGCTCTGCGCACGGCCGTCAGTTCGAAGACGAACTTCGTTGCCGAGTGCATCGACGAGCACGACATCGGTCGCTGGGACCGCATCGCCAAGGAGTTCTCCGTGCCGATGATCTACAAGGGCACCGGAACTGAGTTTCGTCGCCTATCCATGGTAGCGCGCATCAAGCCGGATATGATCCTTCCGCTTGAGTTTCCTAAGGTACCCGACGTCCGTGACGCGGTCTCGGCGCACGAGGTGGGTCTTGCCGATCTCATGACCTGGTACTGGGCGGCCGATAATGCGCGGCTGCTCGACTCTGTGGGCGTGCGGTTTGCCTTCACAACCGATGGACTGAAGGATCGTTCGGCCTTCCTCTTGCGCGTGCGTGAATGCGTGCAGCGTGGTCTGCGCCCGGATGTTGCGCTTGCGGCCATGACCACCGAGCCGGCTCGCATGGCAGGTCTGTCCGACCGCGTGGGCAAGATCGAACGGGGCTACTACGCGAACCTTGTTGTACTCTCCAAGCAGATCTTTGATTCCGGCAGTGAGCTCCACAGCGTGGTCGTCGCCGGTGCCGAAAACCTCATGCATCACCATGCAGAGGTCGATACGCGCGGACATTGGACCTTGTCATCCTCGGCCTTGCCGTCGGCACGCCCCTTGCGCATCTCCATTACAGGAACGGCCGAAAATCCCTCGATCGAAGTGCGCCGCGATAGCATCACACTGCCCGCAACATTCAGCGTGCAGGGTCGACGTGCCACGTTATCAGTCACCACCGATACACTGGGCCTCAAAGGCACGATGCGCGCAGTGGCTCCGGCCGATAGTGTCATGATGAGCGGTGAACTTCTTCAGCCAAATGGCGCGGTCGTCCCGTTTGTGTTGCGCCGAGATTCAACACTTCGTCAAACAACGGCCGGCGATGCACCACCGACAGCGCGGGTGCGTCGCCCCCTGCCGAACATTCTGCCCTTTGGTCCATACGGACTTAGCGGCCGTCCAAAGCAGCTGAGCGTTGTACTCAAGAATGCTCGCGTGTGGACATCGGCGGCGGCGGGCATCCTGGACAGTACGGATGTTGTGCTTCGCGATGGAAAGATTGCGGCCATTGGCAAGGGGCTAAGCGCTGATACGACCATCGACTGCACGGGCATGCAGATCACGCCGGGCATTATCGACGAACACTCCCACATTGCCATCAGCCGCGGTGTGAACGAAGGAACGCACGCCGTAACAACGGAAGTGCGCATCGGAGACGTCGTGTACCCGGATGATGTGAACATCTATCGCCAGCTCTCCGGCGGGGTAACCTCGACGCATCTTCTGCACGGCTCGGCAAATCCGATGGGCGGTCAGCTGCAGTACATCAAGACGCGATGGGGCGCCGATGCCGAGGAACTCAAGGTCGAAGGCGCAGTGCCAACCGTCAAGTTCGCCCTCGGTGAGAATGTGAAGCAGGCGAACTGGGGCGACCGCTACACGGTGCGCTACCCGCAGTCACGCATGGGTGTGGAAGAGATCATGCGCGATGCATTCCGCACAGCAAAAGAGTATGAGCGCGAGATGCGTGCCGGCGACCCGACAAAACCTGTACGCCGTGATCTTCAGCTCGATGCGTTGGTGGAGATCGCCAATAGCAAGCGCAACATTCACTGTCACTCCTACGTGCAAAGTGAGATCCTTATGCTCATGCGCCTGGCCGAAGAGTTCGGCTTCCGCGTGCACACCTTCACACACATTCTCGAGGGCTACAAGGTTGCCAAGGAAATGGCCAAGCACGGAGCGCGGGCATCGTCCTTTGCCGACTGGTGGGCCTACAAGTTCGAGGTCTACGATGCGATCCCGGAGAGTCCGGCGATCATGCACGAACAGGGTGTAACGGTCTCGATCAACTCCGACGACGCCGAAATGGCGCGCCGCCTGAATCAGGAAGCGGCCAAGAGCATCAAGTACGGCGGTGTTTCCGAAGAAGAGGCAATGAAGTTTGTGACCATCAATGCAGCAAAGCAGATGGCCATCGACCAGCGTCTGGGAAGCATCGAGGTAGGTAAGGACGCCGATGTGGTCGTCTGGAGCGGCAATCCTCTGTCAAACATGTCGCGCGTGGAACGCACCTTTGTGGACGGACGCCAGTACTTCGCCCGCGACGTTGATCAGGCACTCCGCCAGCGTGATGCCGAACTTCGCGCATTCCTTGAGCAGGAGGCCATCACGGCCATCGGTCAGGGGGCTTCATCAGCTGCGGGCGGAAAAGGTCCACGCCGCGAGTATCACTGCGACACGCAGGAAGACGAGGTAGCAGGTTCCGGTTCGAACCGATGAAGATCCTCGATCACGAGATCATCCGAACCTCTGCCTTCGTTCGATCGTACATCGCCGGCGACGAGGCGGTCTCGAGCCGATTCCCGCATCGAGAGCTGACGCAGGAGTTCTGCCGGATGCGTTCCTCTCAGGGGGCTTCGCGCTCGCGCCTTGCAGCTCTGGTGACATCCTCGATGGCACCACGGGAGCTGTCGCCGCAGCAGCAGGTATCCCTCACTGCTCTGTCCAGTCCCGATTCCGTCGTGGTGGCTACCGGTCAGCAAGTAGGCATGATGGGCGGCCCAATGTATACGCTCTACAAGATCCGATCGGCTGTTTCCGTCAGCCGCTCGATCCGCCGCACGCATGGCGTGGAAGCTGTGCCGGTGTTCTGGCTGGAGGACAACGATCATGATGCCGCCGAAGCATCTCAGCTGACTCTGCCCGGCGCTGACGCGGCACCGTCCGTGCTGCAGACATGGGATGGTCAGTTTCCGCGCATGCCGGTGAGCATGCGTAGCGTCGATGCGGGCATGCATGCGCGTATTGCTG
>DNLG01000004.1:24453-24878 GCA_003488525.1 Bacteroidota bacterium
TCGACGCTGCTCACCGGACAGCATGCCGAAACCGTACGACGTCAGCTGCTCGAGGCATGGTCGACAGACAGCTCATGGGGCGATGCGTTTATCGCGACACTGGCCCCCTACCTCGAACGCTGGGGAGTGCTTGTGGTGCGTGCCAGCCAGGTCATCCGCTCCGGGATGCACGCTCCGCTGGTCATGCGCGAGGTTGGCAGCCGCACCATCACTGCGGCACTCCAGCTCGGAACAGAGTCGTGCCGCCAGCAGGGCCTGAGCATTCAGGCGCAGCCGCCGGAGTTCGGCTTCTTTGTGATCGATGATCGGTCACGTCGCCGTCCGGACCCCGGTGAGCCGGGTCTGCTCGAGCGAGCACAGACGCGTCCGCAGGACTTCAGCCCATCGGTGCTTACGCGCCCCCTGATCCAGGATGCGATCTTCCC
>DNLG01000004.1:25174-25389 GCA_003488525.1 Bacteroidota bacterium
CATCGTATCTGCATCCGTGGTCAGAGATCGAACGCCGATGTACGCAGCAGCTCACGCAGGATATCTTTCCTGACGTGGACGCCAAGCGGGCGGCCGTCGATTCGCTGCTAACTCCATACGCAGAAGCTGCTTCAAGCACCGACGTCACCCTGATACCGACAGTGGCAGCGCAGCGCGCTGCTATCCTGGCCTCCATCGAGGCACTCGAGGGCAAG
>DNLG01000004.1:25702-27145 GCA_003488525.1 Bacteroidota bacterium
GCGCTGGAGGTCTTCGATGCCGTCGGCGGCGGACATCACCTGCTGATCGAACTCAATCCCGACCCACCACGCGACTAGGATGCAGCGCATCGGTATCATTGGAGGAGGCATCGGTGGACTGGTTGCCGCTGTGCGCCTGGCGGCAGCCGGACACAGCGTCGATGTGTTCGAACAGGGCGATCGCGTGGGTGGAAAGCTCAATCGTGTGCAGCTCGATGGGAGCATTTTCGAGACCGGCCCAACGCTGGTAACGATGCCGTTTGTGCTCGACGGAGTGTTTGCCGCACCCGGCGCGCGACGCGAAGACTACATCACGCTGAAACGCGTCGACCCGGCCTGTCAGTATCGATGGAGCGACGGCGCACTGCTGGATCTGCCATTCGATCACGATGCCGTGATCGATGCAATCGAGCAGTTCTCACCGGGTCAGGGCGCTGCCGCGCGCGCCTACCTCGAACATGCCCGCACGGTGTACGAGCTGACAAAGGACATATTCATTTTCGGGGCCTTCGACGGAGTGCGAGAACTCATCAAGCCCCGTAACCTGCCCCTCTTGCCATCGCTGCCGAAGCTTCGACCATTCTCAACTCTGCACGCTCACAACACATCGTACTTCTCGGACCGTCGGCTGGTGCAGCTCTTTGACCGCTTTGCCACCTACAATGGCTCGTCGCCATTCCGTGCGCCAGCCACATTGATGGTGATCCCGTGGGTGGAGATCGGATTCGGTGCATGGTATCCTGAAGGGGGCATGCACTCTATTGCCGACGGACTCGAGCGGCGCGCGCTTGAGCTGGGTGTGAAGATCCACCTCGGCACCGGAGTTCGCAGGATCGTTGTCCGTAATGGGCGCGTAAGCGCGCTGGAGCTCTCAAGCGGAGAGCAACGCCAGTACGATCATGTGGTCTCGAACGCCGACGTCTGGGTGACGCGCCATCAGCTGCTGGGGATGCCGGTCAAGCCCCCTTCCGATCCATCATGCAGTGGCCTCGTGCTGCATATCAGCGCCGACCGTGTCGAGCGTGGTCTGGCACAGCACACCATCCTGTTCAGCGACGACTACGCCGCTGAGTTTACGGCCATTCGTTATGGTGATCATCCGGATCCAAATGCAACGGTCTACATCTCGCGGTCGTGCGCAGCCGATCAGTCACTGGCTGCCGATGGTCGTGAGAACTGGTTTGTCCTGGTCAACGCACCGGCCAATGGCATCGGCGCAACCGACTCCGACGGTCAGCATTCCATGTGGAGCGGTCAGCAGGAAGCGCGGGCCGAGCACGTGCTGCGCCGGATGGAGGCCTTCGGGCTGCGGCCGCAGGTTCATGCCATGGGCATACGCACGCCGGACACAATGGCGCATGAATGGTCAACAGATCGCGGTTCTCTTTATGGGGCCTCTTCAAACACACCATGGAGCGCCTTTCTTCGTCCACGGCAGCGCTC
>DNLG01000004.1:27360-27903 GCA_003488525.1 Bacteroidota bacterium
GGCATTCCGCTTGTGGCCACCAGCGGCATGATCGCGGCAGATAGTATCATCACCACAACCTCATAGTTCCAGTACACCTATGCGCACACTTTTGATCGTTGGTCTTCTGCTACTCACTTCCTGTGCCAACGTGCGGCAGATGGCCAACTCGCTCATGTCGCTGCGCGACATGCAGTTTCGCATCGTCCGCGTTGAGAACATGCGTGTCGTCGGCGTGGATGTTTCCCGCCTGCGGTCGATCTCGGACGTATCGGCGATGGATGCGATCCGTCTTGCTGATGCCTTCCGATCAAAGCGTCTGACAACCACCTTTACCGTGTATCTCGAGGCCCGCAACCCTAACGATGGTGGCGGTGGCGGCAAGCCGGCAGATCTGACGCTGAAGGAGCTTCCGTGGCAGCTCTACATCGACGGGAAGCAGACAATCAGTGGGGCGATCCGCAAGGAGATCGCCATCCCCGGCGGGCAGACCTCGGCGCCGATCCCTATCGAGATCGAGGTCGACCTCACGAAGGTCATCACCGACCGCGGGTATGACGAGCT
>DNLG01000004.1:28217-33601 GCA_003488525.1 Bacteroidota bacterium
CTGGCATCAATGCTGGCTAATCTTCCGATCTCGGTTGTCTCGACGATGGCCGACGAAGGGTCGAGCGTCGGACGCCGACTCAAGCAGGCCCTGGACGAACCCAACGAGTCCCGACTTGCCATCAGTCTTCTGGATGTGCTGGTACAGATCCTGGGCGTAGTGGGAATCCTCCTCATGACGCAGATCGACGGTCAGCGCCTGGCCATTGATGTGGCCGTTCTGGCCACGGGTCTTGCTCTGATCAAGGTCGTAGCAACAGTCATCGGCGAACGTACAGTAGAGCATCTTCTGCGCTTTGCAAGCATGTCACTTTCCGTGGTCACGCTTCTGGCCACACCGATGCTGCTGGTGCACCGTCTGATCCTTGCGCTCACTAAGCCCCGTTCCCAGGAAGAAGAGGAAGAAGAAGCCCGCGAAGAACTCGAGGCTCTTGTAGAGACGGCGCGCGAGGAAGGGGCTCTTGATCCGGGAGAGTATCGGATCATGACCAATATCATGCAACTGAGCAGTATCGAAGTTGGCGACGTTATGACGCCGCGCATGGTGGTCTCTGCATTGAGCGTCGAGCTGACCGTGGGCGAGGCCATCAAGCACCCGGAGCTGCAGATGTTCTCGCGGTTGCCCGTTTGTGAAGGGGGCGATCTGGACTCGGTGGCAGGGTATGTGATGACGAAGGACATTCTCCGCGCGGCCCTGGCCGGACGGCAGTCCGTGGAACTCGGCAGGCTCAAGCGCGAGATCGGGTTTATTCCCGAGAACATCACGCTCGACCACGCCCTAGAGCAGTTTCTTCAGAAGCGTCAGCACGTCTTCATGGTCGTCGACGAACACGGAGGTGTCGAAGGCATTATCACCATGGAAGACGTCCTGGAGACAATGCTCGGTGCCGAGATCGTCGATGAGGCCGATCATGTGGTGGACCTGCGGCAGCTGGCAAAGCAGCGTCGGGATGCGCGCGTGGCGCGGATCAGCCAATCGTAATATTCTTTACGTTTACGAACTCCAGCATTCCCCAGCGTCCAAGTTCACGTCCGTAACCAGACGCTTTCACTCCGCCGAATGGCAGTGCCGCATGGCTGCGCACAAAGTCATTGATAAACACCGTGCCGCTTTGTAACTGAGCGGCGATGCGAAGAGCCGCTGAGGCATCGCGCGAAAAAACGGCATTACCGAGGCCGAAGTCCGTGTTGTTGGCCAGAGCGATGGCCTGTTCCTCGGTAGTAAATGTTGTTACCGAGGCAACCGGACCGAAGAGTTCCTCCCGGAAAGCCGGATTGTCCTCATGAACATCCACAAGCAGCATGGGCGGAACGAACCACCCCTTTGACGGGACATCGGCAAGGGTCCGCTTCGTAACACAGCGAGCGCCGGCGTCGAGCGCACGACGAACCTGATCGAGTAGCGTATCGCGCAGATCCTGCCGTGCCAGCGGTCCGACCTGCGTGTCGGGATCAAGTGGAGAGCCCACCACGGCGGCATCGAACGATTCGGCCACTCGGGCAACGAACGCGTCGTGAAGTGAGGCGTGAACGATGAACCGCTTGGCACCGATGCAGGACTGACCCGCATTCAGCAGGCGTCCGGCAACACAGGCGCTGACGGCAACATCGAGATCGGCATCGGCAAGAACGATATAAGCGTCGCTGCCGCCAAGCTCCAGAACCACAGGCTTGATGTGGCGGGCAGCGACCTGCGCCACGGCCCTACCGCCACCCGTTGATCCGGTGAACGTCACGGCGGCTACGGCGGGGTCGGCGATCACACTCTCAACCTCCGGCACGTCGATCAGCAGAGAGGTTACCAGTCCAGCGGGCAGACCAGCTTCAAGGCAGACAGATTCCGCAAAGAGTCCCGAGCCCATCGTGCTGGGCGCATGCTTCAGCAGTACACCGTTTCCGGCAAGAAGCGCCGGAGCAGCAAATCGGAAGAATTGCCAGAGCGGAAAGTTCCACGGCATGATTGAAAGCACCAGGCCAAGCGGCTCATAGACTACCCTGCTGTGTCGAAAACCGGCATCAACGGACTCGTCGGCCAGCACCGTCGGGGCGATCGACGCCATGTAACGGCAGACGCCGGCGCATTTGTCGACTTCGGCCAGTGCCTGGGCAAGGGGCTTTCCCATCTCCTGCGTGATCGTGCGTGCCCCCTCCTGACGCCTGCGCTCCAGCACGTCGGCTAGACCGTCGATACGGCGCACCCTTTCGATAAGGGAACGTCGGGCCCAGAGTCCCTGAGCCGCAGCTGCGGCACTGAGCATTTGCCTGACCTCTGGGGGCGTGTGCGCCGTGAACTCAGCAACGGTCTGTTCCGTTGTGGGATTGATACTGTAGAAGTTCATCGCCACAAATTTAGATTTGCACCCATGGAAACACTCTTTACGTCCGACAGTCTTGTCTCTCTGCTCACGCTTACCGTGCTGGAGATCGTTCTTGGGATCGACAACATCATCTTCATCTCCATTCTTGTCGGGCGACTTGACCCGTCGCAGCAGCAGAAGGCACGCACCATTGGCCTGTCATTGGCACTCATTCTACGACTCGTGTTTCTGATGGGTGCCGTTTGGATCGCCCAGCTGACGGCTCCGCTCTTTACCATTCCGCAGATGTTGGCCATGCAAGCGCCATGGGGTGTGAGTGGACGTGATCTTATCATGCTCAGCGGGGGACTTTTCCTGCTGGCCAAGGCAACGACGGAGATCCACGGCAAGCTCGAGGGTGCCGAACACGCCCCCTCCAAGGCTGCGAAGGCAGCATTTGCGACCATGATCGTGCAGATCATCGTCCTGGACATCGTGTTTTCGATCGATTCCGTGATCACGGCCATCGGATTATCGCAGAATTTCATGGTCATGGCCATCTCGGTCATCATCGCCGTCATCGTCATGCAGCTAAGCGCCGGTAAGATTTCAGCCTTCATTCACCAGCATCCGACGGTGAAGATCCTGGCCCTGGCGTTCTTGATGATGGTCGGCCTGGTGCTCATGCTCGAAGGTCTAAGCGTCCACGTACCAAAGGGTTACGTATATACGGCAATGCTCTTTTCCATCAGCGTGGAGTTCCTGAACATGCGTTTTCGTCAGCGTCAGGCCGCTGCTCCCGTAGAACTACGCAGTTCAACCATTGAAGAATAGTATCGTTTTCGCTTGGAAACGATGATAACCCTTTCTATTATCGCCGCCAACGATTAAGACTGAAAGGGGCCGTCATGCCCAAAAATCCGGCATCGGCTCTCGATGCCTCGAACATGTTCGATACTCTGTATCGATTCCCGGAGCAGGTTAAAGAAGCCGTCAACATCGGAGAAAACGCACCGCTCTGGCGGCAGCAATCTACGTCTAACCGCTATGCTTTCTTCGGCTTAGGAGGATCTGCCATCGGGGCAGATCTGCTCCGTAGCTATGCCGCCTCGACCATTGGTGCAGACCATCTGAATATCTCGGTGCACCGTGGCTACGGCGTACCCAACTGGATGGATAGTGACACGAATGTGGTCTGCTCGAGCTATTCCGGTGAAACCGAAGAAACGCTTGCTGCCTTTGACGACGTCCGCAAGAAGACCATGCGCGTGGTGTGCATCACCACGGGCGGACAGTTGGGCAAGCGGGCAATCACATATGGCTTCCCGATCATCAACATCCCTCCCGGCTACCAGCCTCGCTGCGCCATTGCCTATTCGTTCTTTCCGCTGCTGATGATCATGTCGCGCTACGGGGCGATGGACAATCGCGCCGGACGCATGAATGCCAAGGGTATTCGGGAGATCCTGGCTCACACCGATGAGGTCCGCGACCTTTACGCATCCTCTACGGCCAAGAATCCTGCCCTGCAGATCGCCAAGAAGCTGCATGGATCCGTGCCGGTCATCTACTCGGCAAGCGAGCGGATGGACGTGGTAAACCTGCGCTGGCGAGGTCAGATCCAGGAAAATGCCAAGCAGCTTGCCTTCGGTAACCTTCTGCCGGAAATGAACCATAACGAGATCAACGGCTGGCAGCACCCCAAGGGCAAGACCAAGAACTTTACCGCCGTCATGCTGCGCGACCCCGAGGATCATCGTCGCGTGCAGATCCGATTTGACGCCCTCAAGGACATCATCAAAAGCAACGTTGCCGATGTGATCGCTCCCGACGCCAAGGGTGTTACCCTGATGGGCCGGATGTTCGCACAGATCTACCTCGGTGACTGGGTCAGCTGGCATCTGGCTGTGCTCAACAAGGTCGATCCAAGCCCCGTTCCGGTCATTCAGTCCCTCAAGGCAAAACTCGCCAAGGCTCGCTAAGGGGCTGATTTTTCGGGCACAAAGGCTCGGTTTTAGGATTTTTCTTCCTATCTTTGAGGCCCAAAAACCTCGTCGGAATTCCTATGCCCGCAGCGAAAGCCTCCAAGGCCGCTACAACCAAGACCCCGAAAGCCAAGAAGGTCACGGCCAAAGCCGTAGACGCTGAAGGCGCCGAGGCACCAAAAAAGACCAAGCGCAAAGCCAAATACATGGTTCTGTATTCGCCGTTCCTCATGAAGGACACGAAGCACGAACTCATGGGCGAGCCAACCGAAACAGAAGCTGGCCGCATGCAGTGGGCTCGCTGTACACTGAGCCGTCACATGCAGATGGTCAACCTTGATACTCTGGCAACAAACACGGAGAAGAAGGTTGCCGAGATCAAGCTGGCCCGTGAGGATTCGAAGGAGTACTCACCGAAGAACGTATACAAGGTTGGCGACGTGATCTACCACAAGCTGTGGGATGATGTCGGCATCGTCCGCTCCAAGGAGATCATGTCCAACGGCCGCGGCGCAGTGCTCGTGCACTTCGAAAAGAACAAAGAAAAACGTCTCGTCGAGAATTTCAAGTAACCCCCCAACTTAGAGGTCATCCCGTGATCGGAGTCACCGTACAAAGCAATGAGTCGATCGACCGTGCCCTGCGCCGTTTCAAGAAGAAATACGAGCGCTCTGGCGTTCTACGCGAATTCAAGAAGCGCGCATTCTTCGTGAAGCCAAGCGTCGAGCGCCGTATGTCTCGTCTCAAGGCTGCGCGCCGTCAGCACCGCGCACAAATGGAACAGGAATAGTTACGGAAGTACGGAAGTACGGAAGTACGGAAGTACAGAAGTACGGAAGTACGGAAGTACGGAATTACAGAAGTACGGAATTACAGAAGTACGGAATTACAGAAGTACGGAGTTGCTGAGATACGTATCTCCTAAACACGTAAGATTCCAGTTAAATCGAAAATCAATGAACCGCAAGTGGTGGAGTATATCTCGCGCCGTTTGCGGTTTTTCTTTTCAGGTTTTGGGTTTTGGGTTTCTCGTGCACCGGGCGAGACTGCGTCTCGCCCCTACAGGGCATCGGGCGAGACTGCGTCTCGCCCCTACGGGGCAC
>DNLG01000004.1:33824-33991 GCA_003488525.1 Bacteroidota bacterium
CTCGCCCCTACGGGGCACCGGGCGAGGGCATCGGGCGAGGGCATCGGGCGAGACTGCGTCTCGCCCCTACGGTATCTCGTACTTCCGTAATTGCGTAATTACGTACTTCTCTTCCTCACTTCTTCTGCATCGCTAAACGGCAGGCGTTCAGTCCCGATGATCTGATA
>DNLG01000126.1:0-5366 GCA_003488525.1 Bacteroidota bacterium
CGACGGTCACAAAGCCGACCAGATTACCACCGGCAAGCACGCGATTGGCTACTCCTGCCATGATTATGATCCTTTGTAATTGTGAATGTTCGAGGCTTCGCGCCTCATCATTTCGGCCCAGAACTTCTTGCGTTCCGGGTCGGTTGCGTTCAGGTACTCGGCCGAGACCCCTGCAAGATTGCGCTCCAGCTTGCCACGCATCGTGTCGGCGTCCGTTTCGTAGCCTACATGGTGCACAATGAGCGAGCACTCGACCATCATGAACGCTTGCTCCTGCACAGCCCATCCGATCTGCTCATGGGCGCGGCCCGTGAAACGGAAGCCGTAGCCGTTGCGGATCAGACGAATGTGCGGAACGTGGTATCGGGCCGCACCCTCTTGGGCTCTGCCTGGTCGCGGGTCTGGTTGGATACCAACGCAGCCGCAGATGAGCCCGCCGATACCCGGCGGATACTCCAGAAGTTTGCCCGTGAAGAATCCGTGCTGGTGAATCAGCAGCCTGTCGTCGGCGTCAAGCCACATGATCCACTCACGGCTTGCGAGACCGATGGCAGTGTTGCGCAGTTGAGAGAAGTCGAGCTCCTGCCACTGGGTAGCGTAGTATCGTATGATCGTACCGTTGGCGAAGGTGACGTCTTTGCGGTGCACAACACTCCCATCGTCCCCGCGTTTGTTCCACAAGATGATAACCTCCGACTTAGGAGGTATGGTCTTCAGTAGGTCGATGACATAGTGCGCGTCGCTCTCGGCGGCGATGACCACGAACGACACCGGCACGGTCTCGGCGTCAACCTGCGGCGCTACTGGCGCCTCGTCAAGAAACTTGATACCGTCAGGCATGGCCGATACCCTCCACATGTTCCGAGGCGACGATCTTGTGCGGATATAGCACCACCGCATACAGCCCCGCTTCGCGGACAAACTGCCCCACGACAAGATCACTGATCGGGTGCGGCTCGGCGTCGCCGAAGAAGTCCCCGTCCATGCGCACGCCGATGTCGCCGTGCTCGGTGTAGATGGCCTGCAAGTGTGCGACCAGTTCAGAGATAAGCATCATGATTGAACGTATGTGATGAGAACTTCGTACATCAGCGCAACGGCCTGTGAGCCGTCGCTCACAAAGCCCGTGACGCGGTCTTGCTCGATGTTGTGCAACGTGATCGTGTACCCTGCCGTCGTGGCATCGGAGACGGGTAGCGTTTCCAGAATCGCGTCGATGCGTCTTTCGATGCGCTCGGCGATCTGCCCATGAAGCACCGCGTCCAGCCCTGCGTCGTTGCTGTCAACGGGCGTCTGCTGCATTGCATAGACGCCGACGCGGCACTGCCGAAGGCCATAGTAGGCGCGGTTGTCCTGCAGCGATTCGGGCCTTGCCTCGTCGCTGATGATGTTGACGTAGACGGCGGTCTTGTTGGTGCTCATAGCCGTTTCGACGTTGAACACCTTGCGCACGTCGAAGGTGCGTTCCTTCTTTAGTGCTTCACGCACGGTGTCCAGCATGAAGGCGTATTTAGACGTGGTCGCCATTACTTGCCTCGCAGAAGTTTGACGAATAGCGTATCGATCAGCTTGGCCATCGTGGTGTCTTGAAACTGCTTCATAGCCGGCCCGATGTACGGGCGCTTCGGCATGGTGGCCGCGTGATTGCGTCCCGTCTGACCGCCGTACTCGTGAATGCGTGCGTAGGGTATAACCGCAAGGTCAACGCCCCACTCGAACGTCACCTGCGATGACTGCACAGTCGTGCGGCTGACGTTGCCCGGCGCGTTGTAAATCGTGGCGGCTTTCAAGAGGTTGCCCTTTACAACTTGCAGCTTCGTGCCCTGCGGCATTCGTGGGTAGGTCGGCGACATATTGCGCCCCTGCTCCATGAAGTCCGACACGTCAGCCCCCAGTGCGGTCTGGACGCGCTGCGGATCGAAGGCGTCTTTGAGTTGCTTCGGCAGGTCTGCGAGGATCCCACGCACGTACTCGTCAACGGTCATAGCCAAGCCCTCATGATATACGGTGCGAGACGCTGACGGAACCTAATGCTCAAATCACGATACGTTGTGGTCTGCGTCTGCCCGCCCTGCGACTGCGCAACCGAGGCCAGACCGAAGCGGTTCTCACGACCTGCAAAGTCCGTGTTCTTCCACAATTCGACGACCATCTCCGAGCAGACCGATTCAAGGTCAGCAGGCACGGCGTTCGTCGTGCCGTCGTAGCCGATGGTCATGTTCGCCTTCCACAGCCCCGTTGTCAGACCACCCTCATAGTATAGCGACCAGACGCCGTCGGCCTTGTAGACAAAGCCGCCCGTTACCGTCGTCCACGCCACATCGGGCGTGGCCCTGTATTGCAGGGACGTCAGCACCACAGGCACGGTATATGGCAGCAGATACGTCCGCTCCAGCGTGCCGGCAAACTCGAAGCCCACGGCCTCGCCATCGACGGGTTGTTTACAGATGCCCTTGATGATGGCCGTGGCCTGACCGATCAGCGACGTAAGCCGCGCATCCTGCGACGAATCGGGGATGTTGATGTACGTGGTCTTGAGCTTGTTGGTCGTAGTCAGCGGCATCTCAGTTTCCCAGTCGCGTGTTAAGGATCTGTTGGTCTGCGCTCTTGAGCGGCTTTGGCAGGCGTGCGCCGATGAAGTCCGCACGCGGGTACGGCCTGACGTTGACCTCGTTGGCCTGATTACCTCCGAGTACCATGATATGCGTCGGCGTGAAGCCAACGCACAAGCCCACGTGATTGCCGCCGCGCCTGCGGAACACGACAATGCACCCGAGCTGCAGCTCGCACGGCTGGCCATACGTTGCCCACGACACAGCCGCCGCCGAACGTGTCAACGGATACTTGGCTTCCTTCATGACCCAGTTCAGGAACGAAGAACACCAAGGCACCTCATCGGTCGTGGCCTTGAGCGTCGTCGTGGCATGGTAGGCAATGATGCGCGGGTTGTGCGTGTTGCCTACGACCTCCTTGACGCCGCGCTCGTTGTTGGCAATGTCCATCCAGCTATATCTCACCGTGGCTCCCTCGTGCTGTTCTGAATGCCTGGTAAATAAGTTGCTCGGCTGCCGATACAAACTCCTCGTCTGCATCGCGCCCCATCGTGAACTCCAAGGCGTGCAGGGCCTCGTGAATGAACGTCTTAAAACGCTCCTCAGGCGTTGTCGGCCTGCCACCTACGGTCTCGGCGATCAGGATAGTGTGCGTCGTAAAGTCACACAGTCCGTAACCGTCGAGCCTCTTGCGAAGCCGCACGTGCCAGCGGTTGCCCGCCATAACGAATGACTTCGGCACCGTCATCGCACCACCCCGTCCATGATCACGCGGTTCTGCACAACGAACGTGCCGTCCTTGGCAAGTTCGACAACAGCAAAGCCGTGATTCCAGCCGTTTCTGGCCGCGTAGTGAGGGTTTAGGTCGCACAGGCACCCCACAGACCACCCCGCGATAAACGAGCCGTCCAGCGGCTTGCGGATAAGGTCTTGGCTTGTGCGGTGAACATGACCTACGAGGATGTTGTCGAGCGCCTTCATGCGGAAGTTCCGCGCCGGCATCACGCCGCCGCCACCAAACCACTCATGGCCATGGTCTACCCACAGCTTGCCGATGGTCATCTTCGCCCGCTGGCCGACCCACTCGATACCATGCTCACGCAGTCCGAGCAGTTCGGGTAGTTCCAGCGTGCCCGACAGCTCGCTGGCCTTGCGTGCCAAGTACCGCGCGAAGCGTTCCTCGTGGTTGCCCTCACGGTAGATGATTCGCACGCCGTCGCCGAAGAACCTCCGCAGGTGTCCGAGCATCTTCTTGCCGACGTCAAGCTCCCACTTCCAC
Organism: Bacteroidota bacterium; assembly: GCA_003488525.1. Classification (GTDB taxonomy): domain Bacteria; phylum Bacteroidota; class Ignavibacteria; order Kapaibacteriales; family Kapaibacteriaceae; genus UBA10438. Next base: position 3,832 of record DNLG01000126.1, read on the forward strand.
GAACGCTTGACTTCGACCTTCTCATGGGCGCTCAGCTGGTAGCAGTCCATCATATCGCCGTTGAGAACGATCGTCTGGACGTCGGCGTCCTTCATCGCCTGCAACGCCGTCATGTAGGCCCCGTAGAACGCGCCGCTCCCGTCTCTGCGCAGATCGTGAAACGGCCAATGCGCGTCCGAGATAATGCCCGTGCGCTCCGACGTCACCTCACAGACAACGTCCTCCCGCAGCTCGCCAATCTCCAGCCCGTCATCGATGCCCGGCACCGCTCCGTAGCTCTCGTTCTGCGAAGCCACACGCGGATCCCACGGCTCATCACTGCCGAAGCGTTCTGCGAGTTCGTCCAGCGTTACGCCGGCACGCCTCGCCATGCCTTGCTTCCATAGCTTGTCGGCAGTAGCCGCCGGCCCGGGTGCCATAACGACACCCGAGGCCTTGCGTGCTTCACGAATGAGCTCGTACTCTTCGTCGGTGATGTTCGGACGTGGCATGATCAGTTGCTGTCCGCGTCCTTCGAGAACAGACCGATCAGGAACACCGTAACGGTGATGATGGCCTCGGATGGAAGCACGACGCCAAGCAGGGCGTTTGCGATGTATGCCACGCCGCCGACGATGCCGGTGATGGTTGTCTTAGGGTTCTTCATAAGAACTCCCCATGTAATGTGGATGATGTACGGCACAAGGCGTGCCTTCTGCCAAAGTGTAAGTTCTACGGGCTCGATCGGCACGGGCAACGGTTCGGGCTTGTGCCGGAAGAACTTCGTTGCGTGCTCCTCGTTCGTGCGCTCGATCAATCGCGGTGCAACCTTGCTGATGATGATCTCGTCGCTCACTTCGCCCCCCGCTCTTCGAGGCGCACAAGGCGCTCGATGATGCCGATAAGTTGCTTCGACATCTCCTGGTCGGACTGCTGCAACTTGACGATGGAGTCCGTTGCCGACTTAAGGATGGCGTGCATGGAGAGCGTCGTCTCACGTGTGGACTTCGTCTCCTGCACGAGGTTCTTCATAAAGAATCCGATGGTCGCCACCATGCCCGAAAGCATGATACCGATAAGGACTTCTGGTGTCATTTCCACGTTCCCGATACTTTAAGCCACGTCCGCACGGTCTCGGCCTTCCACACGCCACCCGCGCGCGTCCATAGAAGCCGCTGACCCCATACGCCACTCACCCGTAGGTATGGCAGCGTATAGGTCGGCGCACTCTGATTGGAAAGGAGACTCAGCAGCATGGCGGTTTATTCGACGGTGTTGAGCTTGTTAAGGGTGTCCTGACACTCGGCGATTTCGATGTCGATGTCCGTCACCTGCTTGAGGTCTCCGAGTGATTCGGCAGACGCCCTAACGGATGACAGATACTCAATGCGCTTGGAAAGGATGACCCGCAGTCTTGTGATGTTCATTGTGTGTCGGTTAGATGACCATCTGCCGAAGCATGATGGTCGAAGTGTTTAGAAGCATGTAGACATAGTAGATGTCCGTAGCGCCGTCTTCATAGATCACGTCAAACGCCGTGTCGCCGACGATCGCCG
>DNLG01000126.1:5601-5876 GCA_003488525.1 Bacteroidota bacterium
TCCTTTTGAATGTACAGGAGGCCGTTGTGCAAAGCGTACTTCGTGCCCGTCGTGAACGTCTCCGACGATGGCGAATACGTTACCGTATTCCAGGTATTCCCTGCGATGTCGTAGCGATGGAGGTTACCCGTGGCGCCGCCTTGGAAGCTGTAGATGTACCGCCCGTTCAGGATTGCCGTTTCGGTGTTCCAGTCAGCTTCGGGCGCCGAGTGTACCCAATGCGCAGACATGCCAGCCTGCGGAGCCGCCGCACGAGCCGCCCCCGGTGTCAGCGT